>CBDTXN010000163.1:0-6724 GCA_965364455.1 uncultured Flavobacteriaceae bacterium | reverse complement strand
TCACAGGTTATATGAGCGCATGAAAAAAGGAACTCTTCCTATGCCTGCTATCAACGTGAACGATTCGGTTACCAAGTCAAAATTCGATAATAAATATGGGTGTCGCGAAAGCGCTGTAGATGCGATTCGTCGTGCTACAGATGTAATGCTTGCCGGTAAACGTGTGGTTGTTTGTGGATATGGAGATGTTGGTAAAGGGACGGCGCAGTCTTTCAAAGGAGCTGGTTCTATTGTAACCATCACCGAAATTGATCCTATCTGTGCACTTCAGGCTGCTATGGACGGTTTTGAAGTTAAAAAACTTGAAACAGTTCTTCCAAAAGCAGATATCGTGATTACCACAACAGGAAACAAAGACATCGTACGTGGAGAGCATTTCGAAGCTATGAAAGATAAGACCATTGTTGCTAATATTGGTCACTTTGATAATGAGATCGCCGTAGCATGGTTAAATGAAAAGCATGGTGATTCTAAAGTAGAGATCAAGCCACAGGTTGATAAATATACTATCAACGGTAAAGATATCATTCTTCTTGCTGAAGGTCGTTTGGTTAACCTTGGATGTGCTACAGGTCACCCAAGTTTTGTGATGAGTAACTCATTCACCAACCAGACTTTAGCGCAGATGGAACTTTGGAATAATACAGATCAATACAAGAATGAAGTTTATATGTTGCCTAAGCATTTAGATGAAAAGGTAGCTAAACTTCACCTGGAAAGAATTGGAGTTGAGCTTACCGAGCTTAAACCAGAGCAGGCTGAATATATTGGTGTTGAAGTTGAAGGACCATACAAACCTGAATACTACAGATACTAAATATATCTTAGAAACAAGATTTTAGATATTAAAAAAGCCTTCGCCGATGCGAGGGCTTTTTTATGAAATTCATTTAACAACCTTATCGCCTAACCAAAGTAACCGAAGCCTGTTCTCCCTCATCCAAATTGGTAATCGTGGTTACAAAATTTCTGGAATCCTGAAACTCTAATTTAACCGTATTTGGTGCTGAAGATCCTACATTTAATGCTATTACTTCAATCTTTGTTTGCTGCTTTTCAAGCGGGATCGTCATGATCTTTTTCTCCTTGGTTACCGTATAGTTTTCAAGCACCTTCTTTCCGTTTATGACCAGGTCTATCCTATCGTCATCTTCCTTACCGGCATCAAAAATGATAAATTCTACTTTTGGATCCTTGGTTAAAATATTGAGGTTTTCATTCTGGGCGATGATATTCATACTTAGGGTGTCTATAGTTTTTGCAACACTCACTTTTTTCTTTATTTCCTCATCCACCCTTTTAATTTTCTGAATCTTTTTATCAATTTTCTCGGCTTTCTTTTTAATTTTTTCAATACTCACCATTTTAATAGCTCCGTCAAGACAGCTTTGTCCATCGGTGTACAAACCCGTGAATTCACCTTCAATCTCTTCAACATCACGGATATCCCTTACCCGCCCTTTGAAGTGCACAAAGCAAAAATCATCCTCAATAATAGGTGATTTGGTGTAGATAATATTTGATTCATAAAAATTGAATTCACGCGTATCTTCATTATAACTTCCTAGCAGGTTAGATTTTGTCTCATGTTTACCACCCATATCAGTGATAGAATAGCCTGAAACACTATCATTATGAATCTCAAAAGCAATCTTATAGGAGATATAAGAGGTGTCATTTAGTTTTATAACACCCATAAAATCAGAGTCTTGCTGTGAAAAACAAGTGAAACCGATAAATAATGTTAATAGTATTTTGTATCTTAACATTTATCACTCTTTTACAAGATTTTTGTCAAACATAAAGTTAAAATTATTATGAAACTAAAATTATTACTATCGATTTTCGTTTTTTCTTTAGCTGTAAATTTAAGTTATGCATCCTTCCCGGTTCAGAGAAGCTTGGCGGCATCTGAAACTGTAGCGGCTGAAGTTGAAGAAGGAGGGGACCTATTTTCCCCGGCAGCAACTGCTGGTCAAAAAAGTAAGGGAGTAGCGCTTTTGCTTGCTATATTCCTTGGATTTGCAGCAGGCCACAAGTGGTATCTTGGAAGCAAGTGGTACTGGAATGTACTTTTCATCATTACTGCAGGTGGAGCTGGTATCTGGTGGCTAATAGACATAATTGGTATTATCATTGGAAAATATCAGCCTAGAAATGGATCTTATAAGGATAGTTTCTTTTAGAAAACAAGTGTTGATATATTTTAATTAAACCCGTCTTATAGACGGGTTTTTCATTTAGAATTTATAAAGTTTTCCTTAATAGGTACTCTATTAGGCATATAAAAAATGAATGTCGATTTTTGTTAACTTAGATAGCTAAACCAAGAAATTCCAACATGTTCAAAAAACTATTATTCCAGATCTTTTTTGCATTAATCATTATTAGCTGTAAAAACGAGCCTCAGGTTAATGAAGAGCAAAGCAATTCAGCCATTAGTGCCCAATTTGATACTATCCTTAACAATTACTACGAAGATGGGCTAAAACTTAATCCAATTTCAGCGACTACTTCCGGAGATATGCGGTATAATGACCAGTTTCCAGATTTCCTTTCTTCTGCATATGAAGACAGCTTAAGAAATTATTATACCAGATACAGGGACGAAGTTAATACGATAAGTGATGAGGATCTTAGCGAGACTGAAAAAATGAGCAAGGATATCCTGCTTTGGGAGTGCAATATGAACCTGGCCACTATGGAATTCAAAAAGCCTGAATATATGCCTATAGATCAGATGTGGTCAGTAAACCTTTTATGGGTCAGTTAGCCAGCGGTGCCGGGGCTCAACCATTTAAGACCGTCGAGGATTACGAAAACTGGATGAAAAGAGTGGATAGTTATCTAACCTGGATGAATTCAGCTGAAGAAAACATGCGCAAAGGAATGGAGCAGGGATATGTGCTGCCTGCCTCATTAATTCAGAAAGTGATCCCACAAATGGAATCAATGACCGGATCTAATGTTGAGAATCATCTTTTTTACGGACCTGTGAGAAATTTTCCGGATAGTTTTTCAGAAGAAGAAAAAGAACGTCTAAGAGAGGAGTACGAAACCATGATCGCTGAAAAAGTAATTCCGCAGTATAAAAAAATGCATACGTTCTTAAAGCAGGATTATTTACCAAAGGGTCGCAAGTCCAGTGGAATTGCCGACATCCCCGATGGAGAAAACTATTATAAGCATCAGATAAAACTGTACACCACCACCAATATGACCGCGGAAGAGATTCATCAGCTTGGACTGGATGAAGTAGCCCGGATTTCAAAAGAAATGGAAAAGGTAAAAGAACAGGTAGGTTTTAAGGGTGATCTGAAATCATTTTTCAATTACGTGCGTGAGAGCAAGGATCTAATGCCTTTTGATAAACCAGAACAGGTAATTGCCAATTTTGAGGAGATCCACGAAACAATGAAGCCACATATCGATAAACTATTTAGTGAAACTCCAGAAACCGATTTCGAGGTTAGAAGGACTGAAGAGTTTCGTGAAAAATCTGCCAGTGCACAGTATAATCCGGGTTCTCTGGATGGTTCCAGACCAGGAATATTCTATGTTCCAATTCCTGATGCATCCGCTTACAATATTTACAGTGACGAGTCTTTGTTTTTACACGAAGCAATTCCCGGACATCATTATCAAGTATCCCTGACCCAGGAAAATGAGGATCTGCCAGATTTCAGAAAAACACTCTGGTACAGTGGTTACGGTGAAGGCTGGGCGTTGTATTCAGAATCTTTAGGAAAGGAACTAGGGCTATATACAGACCCTTACCAATATTTTGGAACACTTGGGGCAGAAATGCATCGCGCAGTGAGATTGGTAGTTGATACAGGCTTGCATTCTAAAGGCTGGACCCGTGAGGAAGCTATTCAGTATTCCCTTGATAATGAAGCTGAACCAAAGGCAAGCGTGATTTCAGAAATTGAACGATATATGGCCAATCCAGGCCAGGCGCTATCTTATAAAATTGGTCAACTGAAGATCCAGGAACTAAGAGAAAAAGCCAAATCTGAACTTGGAGATAATTTCGATATCAGGGAATATCATAAGGAAGTTTTGGAAACTGGTTGTATCCCTCTGAATTTACTGGAAAAGAAGATAGATAACTGGATTACAGAAACAAAACAGGGGTAATGATATTTTAACTTCGGCAGGACTATTCTGGTTTTTAATGAATGTATACTTCGGGTTATTTAGCAAAAAGCTAAAATGGAAGAGATAAGAAAACTTGTTCGCTTACAAATTGGAATTACAGTTCTGTTCATATTTTTTAAATTGATAAGACCCTGGTTTCTAAAAAGTAATGTTCCGGAATTATTCAAAACCATCCTTCTTTCATTACCAAATCTTATAGAGGCTGTTATTGGCATTTTGATATTGACAGGGATTGGTTTATACCTGAACCTCAAATTTCTAAGCCATGAAAAACGGGTAACGAAAGCCTTTATATATATCATTGCAACAGTAATTGCTGCAGTTTATGTCATTACCCAGGAATTTAAAGTTCACAACTTAGGAGGTGAAAATGTATTTGACGAGATAGATGTTTTATTTTCTGTGATAGGTTTGATTATTGGATATGGCATCGTGGCAATTTTGAATCCAGGAATTAGCGGGTTTTCAGAAGAAGGAACTGATCAATAAATTAAAAAAATGAACAGCTCTTTTCTTTTTCCAGAGAAGGGCTTTTCTATTTATAACCAGGTATTCCCTTACCAAGGATAAAATCCCGCTCAATCAATTTCATATCTCCATGATCCTGCAATCTTACAACTCCGTCACTTCCACGTGGCGGAACCTCTACGTGTTCACCTGTTAATAACGGATCGCCTTCAAAGAAGAAAGCTGACAGGTAATAATAACTTCCATCGGGTTCCAGAATATACGGATGTATGTGTGCCGGAGTTCGTCCTTCGGGATAACTGCCGGGAACCTGGGTAAAAAAAGTATATCGACCATCTTTTTTGGTTTTTATCCATCCACGGATATACCCATGTCTTTCTGCCCAGTTCTTCTCAGTACCTTTAGTAGGATAAATACCTTCGGCATTGGTATGATGTATATAGAGGATCACATCTTTAGCCGGCGTAGTCCCGTCTGGTTGATAAATAATACCGGTGATCTTTAGTTTATTTTCTGCAGAATTAAACTCTGGAAGAGTTTCTACCTCATTGAGCTCTCCTTCATATTCCAGAACAGCTTCACATCCTTCACAAGGCCCACCAACCAGTTTATATTTCTTATCCTCCTGTGATCTCGCACAGGAAAAAAGTAAAAGCGAAAAACTAAAAATGAATATCCGGAAACGCATAAAAGTCTGATTTCATTAAAATTAACCAAAAAACCAATAGCGGTCAATTGATCAGATGAACCGGAAAAAACTTCTTTTTATCCATTTTCAGGGCAAGTTTCAGCAAAGTTTACTGCTTTTAAGTAAATTAAAGAACAACCAAAAACCAATTCTTATGAGACTATTAAAATTTTTACCACTTTTCACCCTGCTTCTTTTTAGCAGTTGTGCAGATGAGAAAAAAGAAACCAGTGATATGGACGAAATGGCCCAGGAGGCTGAAGTTCGTGACCCGGCAGATGCCAATAAACAGTGGATAGATGCCTGGAACCGCAATAACCCACAGGAACTGGACACGCTTACCTCTACCGATGCGGTTCTATACATGCAGGGCCAGAGCATGAATGCAGATAGTATTCGTTCCTGGTACAATAATGCCGCGCCTATGATGAAAGATCTGAAGACGATTCCTGAAGTTGAATATTCCAGCGCTGAAGTTGCTTATGAGGCCGGAACCTATATGCACGGGATTAAAAATGACACCACAAATACCACTTACGAGGGGTCATATACTTTTATCTGGAAGAAAATGGATAATGACTGGAAGCTGCAGGTGATGAATATTACTGATAAGGAAACGGAAAGTACAGTTTCAGAAGATGAATAGTTATTAAGTTATCGATCAAAATAAAAAAGCTCTTTCAAGTTGAAGGAGCTTTTTTGTTTTAGTTGAGTGAAGACTGAAAGTTCTTCATCATTTTATAGATACATTTAAAGACATACTTGCGTTTCTTCCGTCGCGGACGGTCCTCAAAACTGAATTTTATGAATTTTCCTCCTGTCTTATCTTCCGGGAACTGATAGTTTGTACCCTCTAAAACAAATCGTGTTTTTTCTGAAAAAATAAAGTCGGCTACATATTTTTTTACCAACCTGCGTTTACCTGAAGAACCTTTCATAATTTCTGGTTTATGGTTAGAATCAATTAAGGTACGAAAAAAATCTTTTGATGATATTTCAATTACTCAACTAATATTTTTTAACACCCCCTCCATATCCCAAACCAGAATAATTTCCTAATTTTGGAATATTTCCAATTAAAAGGAATTATTCCTATTTATGAAGAATACAAAGTCTATAATTCACCTGGATCTGGATACCTTTTTTGTTTCGGCAGAAAGACGACTGGATTCAAAATTAAATGATAAACCGCTTATTGTTGGCGGTCTGGGAGACCGTGGCGTGGTAGCAGCCTGCAGTTATGAAACCCGGAAATTCGGAGTACACTCGGGCATGTCTATGAAAGTGGCGCGGCAGCTTTGTCCGCAGTCCATCGTCATCAAAGGGAATGCTTCCACCTATACCAAATTCTCTCATGAAGTGACCGAGATCATTCGCAGCAAAGTCCCTTCTTTTGAAAAGGCCAGT
>CBDTXN010000162.1:0-6731 GCA_965364455.1 uncultured Flavobacteriaceae bacterium | reverse complement strand
GGTCCCATAGCTCAGTTGGTTAGAGCACCTGACTCATAATCAGGTGGTCCTTGGTTCGAGCCCAAGTGGGACCACTTTTAAAAAAACCTGTCTCTTTAAAGACAGGTTTTTTGTTTTTAAAATAGCAATATCATCACCTAAATTGTTAATTCTAAGTGTTGAATAATTAATTGCTAATTGATCTACAGTATAAAAATTAGAATTTAAAAACAGTGTTAGAAATTAACTAACACTGATATAGTTTTGTTATTATTTCCATTCAAATTTTTCAAATCCTTCGTCTAATGGAGTTTTAGCTATATGATTTGTATAGTTACTAATAACTTTTTGTGATAGTCCTAAAATAATATCAAGTAAATTCCTTTGAGAATACCCTGCGCCATAAAACTTGTCTAGTTCCTGAGATGAAATATTACCGCGATTCCTGGTTAAGGCTAAGGTGGTTTCTCTTAGAATTTCTAATTTTTCTGAAGGTAATTCAGTTTTGTCTCTAAGAGCATCGGTGATCTCGTCATCTACTTTCATCATCTTGGCAATGGCAGTATGAGCTGGTACGCAATAATGACATTCATGCTCAACATTTATGGTTTGCCATACCACGGTTAATTCATCTTTATTAAAAGAAGATTTAGAAAATAGTTCATGAAGTGTTTTATAAGCTTTAAGTAGCTCAGGAGATTCTGCAAGTACGCCGTGCAGGTTAGGCACGAAACCACTGGTCTTTTTAGAATCTTCCAGTAAATCTTTACTTTTCTCAGGTGCAGATTCAATGGTGTGAATTGATAACATCTTTTCTTCTGTCATAATTTTTATTTTAAATTAGAATTAAACTAAACAATCGTTTAGTTTTGAGGTAAAAAAATTCAGACGTTTTTAAAAACGTTCTCTATATAATTTTCGATTTGATTTTTATTGAATACCCTGGTAGCCGTGGATAATCCGAACATTGAAAGGAGCAAATAATCAGCTTTTTCTTCAATTTTGGCTTCTGATCTTTCTCTTTCCTGGATTAGTTTTTCAGCAAACAGCTGTTTGATTTGATTGGTAAATGTGGTAACAGATTCCATGATTTTCTCGTCGGCTTTATCATTCAATTCATTTGCGGTATTTGTTACCAGGCATCCCTTTCCAAATTCCGTATTTTTAGAGAAGGCTACAAAAGCATAAAAATACTGTTTGATCCCGGCGATACCATCAGGAGATTGCTTTAAATTTTCGATTAGAACATTGAGCTTTTTCTGATAACACTTCAGGCTTTCCAGAAAAACTCCATCTTTATTTCCAAAACTCGCATAAATAGAAAATTTATTGATACCCATTTCTTTTTCCAGCATTTGCATCGAGGTAGTTTTATAACCGTTGATCCAAAAAAGGTTCATTGCCTTTTCTATTACCTCTTCTTCATTATAGTTCTTTTTTCGAGCCATCTTCAAAATTATACTACAAAACTAACCAATCGTTTAGAAAATACAAAATTTCCTTTTTTGGTAAGTTTAAATATGGCTTAAATGAGTTATTAATCAAGAGCATAAAAATTATTCAAACCTTTCATAAATTACATTCTTCTCAATTTCCGAGGGCAATTATTATGAGAATGATTATTATTTGAATTCAATTTTGGAAAACTCATAATTAAGTCTATATTTGGTAAACCAAATTGGTAAACCAGTTTAATATGAGAATTCTTTCGATATTTTTAATCTTTCTTTTTTCCCTTGGGGGATCTGCTCAAAATAGTAATGACTCATTATCTATACGGGTGAAGAATTTATCTGAGCTGGAAGAGGCTTTGGGAAATTCCAATCCTGGAGATACAATCATAATGGCCAATGGAAAATGGACAGATGTAGGAATTCAAATCATAGCCAACGGAGAAAAAAACCTGCCTATCGTAATCATGGCCGAGGAGAAGGGAAAGGTATTCATCGAAGGCGAATCATTCTTAAAAATTGGTGGTGATTTTATCGTTGTGGAGGGATTAATTTTTCAAAACGGTTATACACCCAATAATACTGTTATAGATTTCAAGGTTGATAACGACCATATAGCAAATAATTCCAGGGTCACTAACTGTGTAATAGACGGTTTTACCCAGCCCAGCAGGGAAACTCAGGATCGTTGGATTGAATTCTGGGGTAGAAATAATCAGTTGGACCATTCTTACATTGCCGGAAAATCAAACTCTGGCCCAACTTTGAGAGTTTACCTCAAGGGCAATGAAAATATTAATACCCATCATCAAATTGTTCATAATTACTTCGGTCCGAGACCTAGAAAAGGAGGACCTCATGCTGAAACCATTCAAATCGGGTCCAGTGAGACATCAATGACTCCTGCTTATGTAAATATCGCAGATAACCTATTTTACAGATGCAACGGTGAGGTAGAGATTATATCTAGTAAATCCAACTTCAATACCTTCAAAAATAACGTATTCTTTGAGTCTGAAGGGTCTTTAGTGCTGAGGCATGGAAATTATGCAAGCATTGATGGAAACATTTTTATCGGGAATGACAATTCTGAATTTATTGGAGGAATTCGTGTTATAAATACCGGGCACTGGATTACCAACAATTATTTTTACAAACTTAAAGGAACTGAATTTAGAAGTCCCCTCGCGGTGATGAATGGAATTCCAAAGTCTCCTTTAAATCGGTATAATCAGGTGACCGATGTTGTCGCCGCTTATAACTCTTTTGTAGACACGAAATCTCCCTGGCATTTTAGTGTTGGTTCAAATACCGACCAGGCTGGAGTGTTGCCTGCTTCTGAGATTCGATCGGCAAGACCTGAAAGAGTGTTAATGGCCAATAATCTAGTTTACAATGAGAAGGTCCAAGAAAGTCCGATCGTAGCTTATGACACGGTTGACGGTGTAACCTTTAAAAATAACATTCTTAACTACGAAAATAAAGGTTCAGTTCAAGACAGTGGGATAATTAGGAAGGACTTTAAGATTAAAAAGATTTCGGAATATTTATATGTACCGGAACATGATTTTAATGTTACATATCATGGTTTTGATTTCGAAAAAATCGATAAAGATCTTTTAGGCAGGGATCGTACTGGAAATAACAGTCCGGGGGCGTTTAAGTTACCTGTAGCGGAACAAGTAAACCTTTTTAAACAGGAGAATTATGGCCCTAAATGGTTTCAGCCTGAAATTATTGGTAAAAAAGGAAAAACTTTAAGGGTATCTACTTCAACGGAATTTCTCAGGAAACTGGAGGAGGCTGAAGCTGGAGACATCCTGGAACTAGCCGAAGGGGATTATAAATTTGAAAGTTCCATTAGTATTTCAAAAGGAATTATCATTAGATCTCAAAATAAGTCAGATAAAGCAATATTAGATTTTAGCGAAACCAACCTTTCTTCAGCTTTTAAACTGAATCCAAAAGCCAGTCTAAAAATTCAGGATGTTATACTTCAGGGAAATTCAAGAATGAATGCTTTCCAAACCCTGGATGATAATATGTCTGTCGCTTACAACCTATGGATCAAAGGCTCTGAGGTAAGTAATTTTAGTGAGTTGCTTCAGGTTTCTAAAGGTTCCTTTGCTGATACGATTTCGATTGCCGATTCAAAGTTTAAAAACCTTAAGGGAGGCCTTAGCCTAGCAGAGGAAATCGATGATAAAGGAGAGTACAATGCTGAATTCGTTATTATCAAAAATTCTTCATTTGAAAATATAAGTACAGAGGTTTTAAATTATTACCGTGGAGGCTATGATGAATCTACCATAGGAGGGACGCTAATATTTAAAGGAAATACGGTTAAAAACTCTGGGGTTGCTCAAGAAACGGAAGTTCTGTTAAGAACCCGGGGTATTGTAAACCTTGAATTAGCTAATAATACCTTTCTCAATAATTCGGTGAAATACATTGCTATATTGTGGGGTGCCAAGGGGCAGGAACCGGTGAATAATACTATTAAAAATTCTGGAGAGATCAAGGTAGAGGAAAACCTGAAACAAAAATTAATGTACTAAATAGTTATGAAAATAAAGTTTTTATACATCATCTCAATACTTGTGTTGGCTAGCTGTAAAAATCAGGAAGAAAAGATTGCGAGCGATAGCGAACCTAAGGCACAAGAAACTAAATACCCTAGTGATGTCATTGCATTTATGGATGAATGGACCATCCTTTTAGGAGACGGAACGCGCAAGGAAGATCTGGTTAATTTTAAAAAGGATAATTTCTTTTATGTAAAAGAAGACGGTGATATTGAATGGGTAGTCTATAAAACTCCAAATGCCGGAATTACCTCAAAAAATTCAAGCAATACCAGAACAGAACTGGGCCAAAAATCACGCTGGACGCCGGAAGAAGGAGGTAAATTAACCGGTACACTCAAAGTTCAACATGTTTCAACTTCTGGAGATGCCAGGGTTGCAGCATCATATTCTGTAGTGGTTGGACAGATTCATAGCGATGAAGGTCACGAAAATGAACCTCTAAAGATTTTTTATAAAAAGTTTCCTGGTCATGAAAAAGGCTCCGTATTCTGGAATTATGAGATCAATACCAAAGGTGATAATTCTGGTAGATGGGGATATTCAAATGCAGTTTGGGGATATGATATTTCTAAAGTTGGAAATACTCCAGATACTTTTCCGGAAGAACCGGAAGACGGAATTGCGTTGGGGGAGGAATTTAGATATGAAGTAAATGTCTATGATGGCATTATGTATTTAAGCTTTTCCAGTGAAGGGCATCCAACCAGGACATTTACAAAAAATTTAAAGAAATCTGAATATTCCAATAAAGCAGATATGCCTGAACAGGTAAGAATATTATACGGATCCATAGGCCGTGATGGTGTGGAAAGAGAAGAAGCTTATTCTGGTGAGTTACAATTTTTTAAACAGGGGGCTTATAATCAAACCAATGGTAAAAGTCCGGAAGACAACCTCGTTTGGAGCACAGGATCTGAAATTTATGGAGGAGATATAGCGAAGCAATACGAGAAAGGAAGCTATGCTGAAGTTTGGTTTAGGGAAGCAACCGTAGGTCCTGGAATTCCTCCAAATTAAAACAATGAATAAGATTATCTATATCATGGGTGTTTCGGGTAGTGGTAAAAGCACTATAGGAAAATTGCTAGCGCAGGACTTGAACATCCCATATTATGACGGAGATGATTTTCATCCGGAATCTAATATCAAAAAAATGGCTGGTGGTCGCGCATTGAATGATGACGATAGGCATGAATGGTTAGAGGCTTTAAATAAGTTCGCTAAGGGAAAAATCAAAGAATCCAGTTGCATTATTGTTTGTTCAGCTTTAAAACAAAAATATCGTGAAACTTTAAGAAGGGGCCTTCTAAACCAGGTGAAATGGATTTATCTGTCAGGTTCCTATGAGCAGATATTCGAAAGGGTAAAGAATAGAACAGGTCATTTTATGCCTTCAAATTTACTGGAATCCCAATTCGAGATTTTGGAAGAACCTGAGGAAGCCTTAAAACTGGATATAAGTTTAACTCCATCTCAAATTACTCAAATTATAAAAAGCGAATTTATGGAAACTTCAGAATTTGGATTGTTTGGTCTGGGTGTTATGGGAAAAAGTCTTTCCAGAAACCTGGCAAATAATGGTTTCAGAATTTCAATCTTTAACAGGCATGTAGATGGTGTGGAAGAAAATGTTGCTAAAGATTTTAAAGCCCAATTTCCGGAATTATCCAATGCATCTGCTTTCGATGATATTTCTTCTTTTGTGAATTCTTTGCAACAACCAAGAAAAATCATGCTCATGGTCAATGCAGGAAAAGCAATTGATCATGTGATAGAAGATCTGCTACCTCATTTATCTGAAAATGATGTCCTGATTGATGGCGGAAACTCAAATTATAAAAAGACTAAAGAACGTATAGAATATTTAAAATCAAAGAATATTCACTTTATAGGCACAGGAATTTCAGGAGGAGAAGAGGGTGCTTTATCTGGGCCTTCCATTATGCCTGGAGGAGATAAAGAGGCTTACCAACTGGTACAACCTTACCTTGAAAGTATATCGGCTAAAGATTGGAAAGATTTGCCATGTTGTACCTACATAGGACCGGAAGGAAGCGGTCATTTTGTGAAAATGGTTCATAATGGGATCGAATATGTAGAAATGCAATTATTAGCTGAGGTATCTGCTATTTTAGAGAGATTAGGTAAAACTCCAGATGAGATCGCTGATACTTTGGAAAGCTGGAAAGAGACAGCTGATAGTTATTTGTTAGGTATCACCGTAACAATTTTGAGGAAAAAAGAAGGTGAAGATTGGTTGGTTAAGAAGGTTTTAGACAAAGCCGGCAATAAAGGGACAGGCAACTGGACGACTATTGCTTCAGCAGAACTTGGGGTGCCATGCACATTAATTGCTTCAGCCTTATTTTCAAGATTCATATCGTTCTATAAAGAAGAACGCCTTTTATTGAATAAAACTTTTGGAAAGGTTAACGATTCACAATTGAATATTAGTACAAATGAAATATTAGAAGCCTACCAATTTGCAAGAATCATAAATCATTATCAGGGTTTTAAAATTATTGAAGAAGCATCAAGATCATATTCATGGAATTTGAATCTGAGTGAAATCTCGAGGATCTGGACAGGCGGCTGTATTATTAAATCTCATCTTATGCGGGACCTGGTAGATATATTTCGTGAAACATCGAATTTGTTAACCAATCCTCAAATGGTGAAAAAACTAAAAGGTTATAACTCATCAGTTAAAAAA
>CBDTXN010000161.1:0-6769 GCA_965364455.1 uncultured Flavobacteriaceae bacterium | reverse complement strand
GAAGCCTGGGGCTCTAAAGTTTCCGGCGAAATGCAGGAAGAAGAATACCAGGCGGTCATAGAAAAAGCCTGTCCCGGCGCAGGAGCTTGTGGAGGAATGTATACAGCCAATACCATGGCTTCAGCAATTGAAGCATTGGGGATGAGTCTGCCATTTAATAGTTCTAACCCTGCAACAGGACTCGAAAAAACTCAAGAAAGTGTGAGAGCCGGCGAGGCGATGGAGCTTTTGCTAGAGAAAGATCTGAAACCAAAGGATATAGTAACCGCTAAGTCGCTTGAAAATGCGATCAGGCTTTTGACCGTTCTTGGAGGTTCTACCAATGCTGTGCTTCACTTTTTAGCCATAGCGAAAGCGGCAGATATCAGTTTCGGCTTAAAGGATTTTGAAAGGATTTGTGAGGAAACTCCATTCCTGGCAGATCTTAAGCCGAGTGGAAAATATTTGATGGAAGATATTCACAGGATCGGGGGAATCCCGGCTGTGATGAAATATATGCTGGAAAAAGGATTACTTCATGGCGAATGTATGACCGTAACAGGTAAAACGATAGCTGAAAACCTTGAAAATGTTAAACCATTGCCTTTCGATCAGGATGTAATACATCCAGTGGAAAAACCTATCAAAGCCACCGGACACATCAGAATACTATACGGTAACCTGGCTTCTGAAGGTTCCGTAGCTAAAATTACGGGAAAGGAAGGTTTGGAATTTAAAGGCAAAGCAAAAGTTTTTAATGGTGAATTTGAAGCTAACGAAGGGATTTCCTCCGGAAAGGTTCAAAAAGGAGACGTGGTCGTCATTCGCTATGAGGGCCCCAAAGGCGGGCCTGGTATGCCTGAAATGTTGAAACCAACTTCAGCCATTATGGGTGCCGGCCTCGGAAAAGAAGTCGCGCTTATTACAGATGGTAGATTCTCAGGTGGAACCCACGGTTTTGTAGTGGGCCATATTACTCCCGAAGCCCAGGAAGGCGGACTAATTGGTCTTCTGGAGGATGGGGATGAGATCAGTATCAATGCTGAGAAAAATACAATTGAAGCTCACTTGAGCGATGAGGAAATCGAAAAAAGAAGAAAGGCCTGGAAAGCTCCGGCTTTTAAGGTAAATGGAGGAGTACTCTATAAATACGCAAAAATGGTGGCATCAGCTTCAGAAGGCTGTGTTACCGATGAATTTTAATATGGTGAATTATGCAGGTAAAAACAGCAAGTTTCGAGAAAAAAAGCACAAAAGACACTTTGACCGTTTCGGGAGCCGAAGCAGTGATCAAATGTTTGCTTGAGGAAGGTGTGGAAACTATTTACGGTTATCCGGGTGGGGCGATCATGCCCGTCTACGATGAGCTGTACAAATATCAGAAGGAGATTCACCATGTTCTCACCAGGCATGAACAGGGCGCTACCCATGCAGCCCAGGGTTATGCCCGGGTTTCTGGGAAAGTTGGAGTTGCGGTGGCTACTTCCGGCCCGGGGGCTACAAATCTCGTTACCGGGATCGCTGATGCCCAGATAGATTCTACTCCCATGGTTTGTATAACCGGCCAGGTGGGTTCACATCTGTTAGGAAGCGATGCTTTCCAGGAAACCGATATTGTGGGTATTTCTACTCCGGTGACCAAATGGAACTACCAGATCACTAAAGCCGAAGAGATCCCGGAAGTGATGGCAAAAGCCTTTTATATCGCGAAATCGGGAAGACCGGGTCCTGTTTTGATAGATATCACCAAAGATGCCCAGTTCGCTTCTTTGGAATTCAGTTATAAAAAATGTTCGGGAATAAGAAGTTATAAACCTGTTCCAGAACTGAACCTGCTCGAAGTTGAGAGAGCCGCTGATATGATCAATAAAGCGAAAAAACCGATGATCGTTTGGGGCCAGGGAGTGATCCTTGGAGAAGCTGAAGAGCTTTTTAAACAAGTGGTGGAGAAAGCAGGAATTCCTGCTGCCTGGACCATACTTGGCTTATCTGCCATGGCAACAGATCATCCGTTAAACGTGGGAATGGTTGGCATGCACGGGAATTATGCTCCCAATATGCTTACCAATGAATGCGATGTTTTGATTGCTATTGGGATGCGCTTCGATGACAGAGTAACGGGAAATCTTGAGAAATACGCGAAACAGGCAAAAGTCATTCATTTCGAAATAGATCCGGCCGAGATCAATAAAAATGTAAAAGCAGATTACCCGGTTTTGGGTGATGTTAAGGAAAGCCTGAAAGCCTTGCTTGAATTATTAGAGCCTAATTCTCATGAGGATTGGCATCAGAAGTTCAAGGATATGTACAAAACCGAATACGAAAAGGTTATTAAAGGCAATCTTGATGTAAACAAGAAAGATCTTGGAATGGCTGAGGTGATTCAACAGATCAATAAACAGTCTAACGGAGATGCGATCATCGTTTCAGACGTTGGACAGCACCAGATGGCGGCCTGTAGATATGCCAAATTCAATGGTACGCGTAGTAATGTGACCTCCGGCGGATTAGGAACCATGGGCTTTGCACTTCCGGCGGCTATTGGAGCCAAAATGGCCAAACCAGATCGGGACGTAGTAGCCATAGTAGGGGATGGAGGATACCAGATGACCATTCAGGAATTAGGGACTATTTTCCAAACCAAGGTTCCGGTGAAGATCGTGCTTTTAAATAATGGATTCCTGGGAATGGTGAGACAATGGCAGCAGCTATTTTTCGATAAACGATATGCTTCTACCACCATGATCAATCCAGATTTTATTACCATCGCTAAGGGCTATCATGTGGAAGCGAAGCAGGTGACCGAACGCAGCCAACTGGCAGATGCCGTAAAAGAAATGATGGATTCAGAAGAGGCCTATTTCCTAGAAGTAAAAGTTGAACAGGAAGAAAATGTGTTCCCAATGATCCCAACGGGAGCAGCAGTTTCAGATATATTATTAGAGTAATGGAGAAAAATAATTATACCGTATCTATATACACAGAGAACAATCTTGGATTACTTTCCAGGATCGCGGCCATCTTTTTGAAAAGGCACATCAATATTGAAAGTATCACCGCTTCACCTAGTGAGGTGGCAGAAGTAATGCGTTTTATTATTATTGTTAAGGTGACCGAGGAACAGATCAAAAAGATCATTGGTCAGTTGGAAAAACAGATCGAGGTGATCAAGGCATTTTATCATACCGATGCTGAAACGATCTACCAGGAAACCGCGCTTTATAAGATCAAGTCTGAAGATTTTCTGGATGATCATAACATCCAGGATTTCATCAAGGAGACCAATGGCCGTATCGTAACCGCGACCAAGGAATTTTTCGTGATAGAAAAGACCGGGAAACGCAGCGAAGTAGATGCGCTTTATGAAACTTTAAAACCTTACGGACTAATGCAATTCGTAAGATCGGGAACCATCGCAGTTACCAAGAACGAAATGCCAATATCAGGAATACTAGAAAAATTTAATACCACAAACTCATTATCATGAACAATTATTTTAACAGCCTTTCTCAAAGTGAAAAATTAGCTCAACTTGGAACCTGCCGTTTTATGGAGCTTGAAGAATTCGATAACGGAGTAGATGCTTTAAGAGATAAGAAAATAGTGATCGTAGGCTGTGGTGCCCAGGGGCTCAACCAGGGACTCAATATGCGTGACAGCGGCCTTGATATATCTTATGCTTTGCGTGAAGGCGCGATCAAAGAAAAACGCCAGTCCTGGAAGAATGCCACAGAAAACGATTTCAAAGTAGGAACTTACGAAGAGTTGATCCCTGAAGCCGATCTTGTGATCAATCTTACGCCAGATAAGCAACATACTTCAGTGATCAAGGCTATCCAGCCGCATTTAAAAAAGAATGCCGTGCTTTCTTATTCCCATGGTTTTAATATCGTGGAAGAGGGAATGAAGATCCGTGAAGATATCACCGTGATCATGGTGGCTCCAAAATGCCCGGGTTCTGAAGTTCGTGAAGAATATAAAAGAGGATTTGGAGTACCTACGCTTATCGCGGTGCATCCTGAAAACGATCCTCATGGCATTGGCCTGGAATGGGCAAAAGCCTATGCTTATGCCACCGGAGGCCACAGGGCAGGAGTGCTGGAATCTTCTTTTGTAGCTGAAGTAAAATCTGACCTCATGGGAGAACAAACCATTCTTTGTGGAGTGCTACAAACCGGTTCAATCCTAACTTTCGATAAGATGGTTGCTGAAGGAGTAGATCCAAATTATGCTGCGAAATTGATTCAATATGGCTGGGAGACGATTACTGAGGCTCTTAAGCATGGCGGTATCACCCAAATGATGGATCGCCTTCCAGATCCTGCAAAACTCAGAGCTTATGAAATTTCCGAAGACCTGAAGAAAAAGATGCGTCCGCTTTTTCAGAAACATATGGATGATATTATTTCCGGGGAATTTAGTAATCGAATGATGAAAGACTGGGCTAATGATGATAAAGAATTACATACCTGGCGCGCGGAAACTGAGAACACCGCCTTTGAGAAAACTGAGGCAACTTCTGAAGAGATCTCTGAACAGGAGTATTTTGACAAAGGAGTATTGCTGGTCGCTTTTGTAAAGTCTGGCGTCGAGCTTGCTTTTGAAACCATGGTAGATGCCGGTATCATTGAAGAATCGGCTTATTATGAGTCTCTTCACGAAACTCCGCTTATCGCCAATACCATTGCCAGGAAAAAATTATACGAAATGAACCGTGTAATATCTGATACTGCTGAATATGGCTGTTACCTGTTCGATCATGCGGCCAAACCATTGATCAAGGATTATGTGAATTCGCTGGAGCCTGAAGTTGCAGGAAAAGCATTCGAAGGGAAAGAGCCAGATGATGAGAAACTGGAGAAAGTCAATGCGGAAGTAAGAAATCATCCTGTTGAGGAGGTCGGAGCAAAATTAAGATCTGCGATGACCGCAATGAAAAAAATATACGCGTAATGGATACAGTGCTGGAAAAAGATAAAATATATAAACCAACTCACGAAGCCGTTAAACAGGCTGCCGAAAGAATTTCCAAAGTGGTTTTAAGAACTCCTTTGGCCGAATCTTTTACTTATAGCAATAAGTTTCAGGCTAATGTCATGCTTAAAAGGGAGGACCTGCAACAGGTGCGATCTTATAAGATAAGGGGTGCGTATAATAAGATTTCCAGTCTTCCAGAAGAGCAACTTCAAAAAGGGGTTATTTGTGCCAGCGCCGGGAATCATGCCCAGGGAGTAGCTTTTGCCTGTAATAAATTAAAAGTGCGAGGCGTGATCTACATGCCGGGAACCACACCCAAACAAAAGGTGGAACAAACTCAGATGTTTGGGGGCGATTGGGTTGAAGTGGTTTTAAGGGGCGACACCTATGATGATTCCTTTAAAAGCGCTATGAAACATATGGAGTCGCATGGCCTTGTATTTATTCATCCGTTTGACGATGAAAAGGTAATAGAAGGCCAGGCGACCATCGCTCTGGAAATTCTCGAGCAATCTGATGAACCTATAGACTATATCTTTGCTCCACTTGGTGGAGGTGGATTGCTTGCCGGCGTCTCCTCTATGTTTAAAGAGCTTTCCCCGAATACTAAAATAATCGGCATTGAGCCTGAAGGAGCGCCTTCCATGAAAACTGCCTTAAAAAAAGGTAGAGTGGTAGAGCTGGATAATATTGAGCGTTTTGTAGACGGTGCTTCTGTTCAGAAAGTTGGATCCAGGAATTTTGCTATCTGTAAGGAAAATCTTGATGAAATGATCACAGTGCCTGAAGGGAAGATCTGCCAGACCATTCTGGATCTATATAACCAGGATGCGATGGTGGTGGAGCCGGCCGGTGCCATGGCCATTTCTGCTTTGGATCTCTATTCTGAAAAGATCAAAGGTAAAAATGTGGTTTGCATCGTAAGCGGAAGCAATAATGACATCATCAGGATGGCTGAGATCAAGGAGCGAGCTTTGCTATATTCAGGATTGAAGCATTATTTCGTGGTTGTTTTTCCACAGAGGGCAGGTGCCTTAAAAGAGTTTGTGGCCAAAGTTCTTGGCCCTAATGATGATATTACCCATTTTGAATATTCTAAAAAGCATAACAGGTCTAACGGACCTGCGGTTGTAGGTATCGAATTGAAAGATCCAAATGACTTTGAACCACTTGTAGACAGGATGAAAAAGAGGAATTTCTACGGGGAGTATTTAAATGATAACCCAAATTTATTTCAATTTTTGATCTAGTAAATGCTTGTCAATTAAAAATTTGTATACATTTGTAACATGATTTCGATCAAACAAATAATATTACCCCGTGTGAATTTCAGGCCCCGCCGCCGCTTCTAGGTCGTGCCCCTGAACTACTATTCCATTAATATTATTTGATTTTTTCCATTTTGAATTACCTAAACAGCATAGCATATAAACTTAATATCAGAACTTTCTCTGATATTTCACCTATGCGCCGCCGTTTCCCCCGTCGCACGTAAGTGCGTTTATATATCTATGGAACTTAGGTGAGTCCGGTTCCGCTCTCGAAAACCCAGATCAAAACTTATTTTTTCAACATAAATTTTTAGCAGATGAAAATTCTCATTGCTAATAAATCTCATGCTTCTTACGCTGAGATCATTTGTAATACTATCGAAGAGTCGGCGAAAGTCCGTGGGACAGGTATTGCCCGCAGGACTCCTGAATACATCATTAACAAGATGGAAAAGGGGAATGCCGTAATCGCGCTAGATGGTGAGAATTTCGCCGGTTTCTGTTATATCGAAACCTGGAGCCATGATAAATATGTGGCTAAT
>CBDTXN010000160.1:0-6814 GCA_965364455.1 uncultured Flavobacteriaceae bacterium | reverse complement strand
AGAGGCCGGAGAGGCACCAATCCACATTAACAGGAATAACATCATGAGGGTACTGAAATTAAGCGCACTGATATCTACTGTGTTAAAACCGGCTGTTCTTGGAGTTGAAGCACCGAAAAATGCCGTTACGATCTTTCCAAACCAATTATGTTCAGCAAGGGTATTATTATATTCAAGGGCATAAAACCCTATCGAGCCCAGGATGAGTAGCACCAGGGTTGTGGTTATAACGATCCTTGTATTTAGATTTATAACCCATGGAGAATAGGGTAGCGGTCTTTTTCCAGATATCTTCAGGCTAAGATTCTTTAAAAGGTATTTTATGTATTTATAAATATTAAGAACAATAGGAAATCCAATTCCTCCAAGAATAAACATAAAGGCTATGGCAAGATGTAATGGATAATTGAAACGAAATGCACTATCAAAAAGACTATTTTCTAGCGTGGAAAACCCTGCATTGCAAAAGCCGCTTACCGCATGGAATATTGAGAAGAAAAGTCTATCTCCAATTTGGGTGATTTCAGAAGAGCTAAGACTGAAATAAATGAAAATAGCTCCTATTAACTCAACCAGGAAAGTTATCAAAAGGATCTTTTTAAGCACGCTGAACACTTCCCCGATTTTATCGGAATTAGTGGCATCTTTTAGCATTAATTGACTTTGATAAGAAGTTGGTCCTCTGAAAAAATAGCTGAAATAACTGGCAAAGGTCATGATTCCCAGTCCTCCAATTTGCATTAAAAAAAGAATGATAGATTGTCCAAATAAGGTAAAATAAGAACCTGTGTCTACCACGATCAAGCCGGTTACACATACAGCACTCGTAGAAGTGAAAAGAGCGTCCAATAGACTAATTCCTTCATAAGTGGCTTTTGGTAACATTAATAATCCGGTTCCAATAATTATAATGGTCAGGAAACTTGCAATGAATAATTGAGCGGGATTTAGATATTCATTTCCAAAATTGAATTCTATAGTGGAAAACTCCCTGATAAAGTATATAAGTGCTGCAGCATAAAGAAATGCCATTTTGTTTATAAAATCTATAAAAGGAAGGCTGTCCAGATCCCCAATAATCTTAATGAGGATCAGAAGAATGAATAGGGTTCCCAGGATAACATCAAAAATTCTAACCTTCAGCCGGAAGTGAATTCTGAATAAAAAATACCGCAATAATATGGTTGTCATTCCAATGATAAGCGCACCAAAATAGAATTGATTTAATTGATCTTCGGCAATTTCAGAATGTTTAAATCCCAGGTCAAATATGGCAACCAGGATTGTTAGAAGACTTAATAGGAATGAAAATCGATTGAGGAAAGTTAAGATCCTCTTATTTTTGAGCCAGCTTCTAAATCCTGAAAATTTCAATGGAGAGTAGTTTTTAGCATATAGAAGTACGATTTTAAAGCAAAAAAGTCCGGAGATTGACCTCCGAACTTTTATGGTAAGCTTTTAGTCTAGTACAAAGTTATTAAGGATTTGCAACAAGAATCCTAAAAAATCCCTAAACTATAAATTGCATTTACATCTCATCTCCGAAGAAAATTGCATTCATTAAAAGCTTGTTCGTACCATACCAGAATGCTCTGAAATTAGTATTATCTGTAAACAGCATCACCTCTCCACTGCCCAGACTTTTATGTTTAAAAGGAACTGTTCTGGCAATTGAATCCAGGTTAGGCTTACTTATATAACCGCTGAGAAGGGGTTCACTGGTATACTGTATTGGATTTTTATAGCTCTGCTTATCTGCCTCCATAAAAATGGTGGTATTTCTAAACATGGCAATCTTATTATCATCATAGCCAAAGGCGATAGGGTGAGAACGGTCTAATTCTACTTCGAAAATGGCTCCTCCAATTCCCTGTGCTCCCTGAAAGTCACCGCGGTCTTCAAAACTTATTTTATTAGCAACGAGTTCATTCTTCCTAGTCTTAAAGTCGATAAAGTTATTTTTCTTCATCCATTTAACCGCATTGCGATAAGCTATGATAGTTCCGCCGTTTTTGGTCCATTCCTTTAGTTTTGTAGCGAGAGCTTTTCCAATGCCCTCTCCTCTTGCCGATGGTAAGATAATGTCTGTATATTCACTAAGATCGGTGTCTGAAAGATCTTTTACATCTAATTTTGTGATCTTCATATTATAACGCTGATCGAATAAATGCCAGATCTCGCCCGCATCATATGGAGTGATACTACCGCCAACTATAATGGCCACTTTTTGTGGGCTCAAGGCTTTAAACTGATTACTACCAAGATTGATACCCCTGGTCATCCCTGTATTTATAGCGGTTATTTCAACAGTACTCTCTTTAGAGACTTCTTTAAGGAATTCAAATAGCTCTTTTTGATCCATTTTTTGATTCTGTACTGGGATCATTATGGTACCATGTCCATAATTGTTGCCTTCCAGCCAAAAATCCTCCATGGCTACTTTGGCTCTAAGGCCTTTTTCAAGGATACTGTTAAGCGCCTTTGGAGCCAGGTAATTGTTCCAGTTCAATAAATACGCATAATCACTTTCTGCAGGAAGAGCAGGGGAAGGTTTACTTAGTTCTTCGATACGCTGCCCGGCATTTTTCATGGAAACTTCTTCAGCAAAGTCCAGGTTAAAGGCTAACGGAAAGGTCCATGCAGAAATATCATAGAAAAGACTATCTCTAAATTCTGTCCTTTTTTCGAACATTGCTTTTAGAAGCTTGTGTTGCCTTTGCTTTTTAGGAACGATATAAGCAGAGCCCCTTTTAAAATCCTTGCCATTATCTTGAAAATCCTGAGCAGGCTCATAAACTTCAATTTTATGTCTTTTTAAAATTTCTGCCAGTTTGTAAGCGCTTACGGGATCTTTTGAACTGCCAAAAGCATAAGCCCCGGATTTGGCTGTTTCTCTTGCATCGTTGAAAAAATTACGCTGATAATCCAGCAAGTCTTTCCTCATTTCCTGCGATGCTTCCAAGGTAGATAGGGAAGCCGTAAATTGGTTTCTGATAGTAAAAGGGAAGGTGAGGAGACCATTTTCAGTTTCCTGTGCATGCCCTCTTGAGCTACCCTGCTCAAATAATATCCCGACGCTTCCATTTATATCGGGAAAAGTAGATCCCTTTCCGTAATAAAAATCATCATAATTCTCTTCAGTATAGTATAATGACCCAATTTCATCTAAGGCTTCTGCATGATAAGTTCCAATTTCCTTGGTTAGGTCCTGGTTTAATTGCGGAGTTAAGGGATGCGTTCTTGAGGGTATTCCCGGCTGAAAAAAGAACGTTGAATTAGATCCCATTTCGTGATGATCTGTCAGGATATTAGGGTACCATTTGTGAAATGTTGCAATTCTGGCCTGAGATTCTGGTAATTGCACCGGTAACCAGTCACGGTTCATATCGAACCAGTAGTGATTTGTTCTTCCTCCCGGCCAAACCTCGCTGTACTCTCTGTCTTGAGGATCGGGGTTAATGTTCTTGCTTTTATTAGTATTTGCCCAGTAAGCAAATCTTTGTAATCCGTCTGGGTTAAACGAAGGATCCAGAAGTATTATAGAATTTTTCAATGTTTCCTCGATCTCATCACCTTCAGCTGCGGCCAGGTAGTAGGCATATAACATTGCAGCATTGGAGCCACTGGGTTCATTTCCATGGATAGAAAACCCCTGATTGATCACAATAGGCATTTTTTCAGTATCCAGAGATTTAGATCCTTCTTCAACAAGAGCAACATGTTGTTCCCTTATTTCTTCAAGGTTAGCAAGGTTTTCTTCCGAAGAAATGATAAGTAAAACAAGTGGGCGTCCTTCATAGGTGGATCCCCTGTTTTCTATCTGGATTCTAGGAGAGGCTTCGGCAAGCCTATGCATATACATTAAAAGGCGGTCATGGCTAACGTGCCATTCTCCAGGAACAAATCCAACTACTTCCTGCGGGGTTGGGATTTCAGAATTATAGGAAATATTTGCAGGCAGGTAATAATCTAAAGTAACCTTTTCCTCTTGTGCCTGTGTATATAAGAATGAAAATAATAAAATGAAGCTAAAAATGTTTCGCATGGCAGTTTTTTTGGAAAACTAAGATAAAAAAAACCGTCCTGAATTGGGACGGTTTAATTTATAGCTGATAGTAATGTTTTTTATATATCGTCGAAACTTACATCAGTAAACTTCTCAGCAGTAGAATTCTTTGGAGTACTATCATTGCTCTCCTCATCATCATACTCTTTCTTGAAGTCTTTTTGGTGACGCTCACTAATTACCTCTTCACCTTTTTCATTAATGATGAAGTTGGTCATTTCTTCAAGGATCTCTTTAAAACCGTCAAAATCTTCTTTATAAAGGTAGATCTTGTGTTTTTTGTAGTAGAAAGACCCGTCGTCATTGGTAAACTTTTTACTCTCGGTGATGGTAAGATAATAGTCATCTGCCCGGGTTGATCTTACATCAAAAAAATAAGTTCTTCTTCCCGCTCTTAAAACTTTAGAGAATATTTCTTCTTTCTCCATCATTCCCTTGTCGCTCATATAAATAGATTCTTTAATGGTTTGTTATTGTCGAGACCAAAAATCTAAAAATTTTTAACATCTCACAAAATAATTTCACATTTCTTTTTCATTTAGCTGTTTTGCATACAGTTCTTTATAGTAACCTTTTGTGTTCAATAACTGTTGATGCGTGCCTTCCTGTACTATCTGCCCATCTTCAAGGATAATGATCTTATCTGCATTTTTTGCTGAAGAAATCCTGTGACTCACAATGATGGTAGTTTTATTCCTGGTGATCTGGAATAAATTATTCAGGATCTCTTCTTCGGTCTCGGTATCAACGGCTGATAAACAGTCATCGAAAAGGAGAATGTCCGGATCATGAATGATGGCCCGGGCAATGGATACCCTTTGTTTTTGTCCGCCGGAAAGTGTTATACCTCGTTCTCCCAGTACCGTATCATAGCCTTTGCTGAAGCCCATGATATTTTTATGTACTGAAGCATTCTTGGCTGCCTGAATGATCTCTTCTTCTGAAGCTTCAGTCTTTCCGAATTTTATATTATTCCGTATGCTGTCACTAAACAGGAATGCATCCTGGGGAACATAACCTATACTTTTACGAAGGCTTTCCAGGTTCAGTTTGTTTATTTGCCTGCCATCAATAAGGATCTCTCCCTTGTCTATATCGTAAAGCCTTCCTATAAGTTCCAGAATAGTGGATTTACCTGATCCTGTCTTTCCTATGATCGCAAGTGTTTCTCCTTTATTAATGCTAAAGGAAACGTTTTTTAAGGCTGTGATATTCGTATCATCATATGTGAAACTAACATTTTTGAATTCAATACTTCCGTTAATCTCATCCGGTTCAGACCGTTGATTGGTGATCTCCGGTTTTTCCTCCAAAAATTCGTTGATCCTTTCCTGGGAGGCTTCTGCCTGTTGCACAAGTGATGTAACCCAACCTATAGAAGCTACCGGCCAGGTAAGCATATTCACATAAAGAATGAATTCTACCAGTACATCAATATTTTCGATTTCCCCGGAAATGATTTGGCGACCACCAAAATAGATCACAATGATGTTACTTATTCCTATGAGTAAAACCATTAACGGAAAAAAGAAAGCCTGCACTTTTACCAGGTCGATATTCTTATCCCGGCTACCATTAGACAGATCATTAAAATTGTCATTCGTCTGCGGCTCGATACCATAACTTTTTATCACTGCGATTCCGCTAAAACTTTCCTGAGTAAAGGTGTTCAGTTTTGATAAATATTGCTGAACCACAGTACTTCTCTGATGTATGGCAACACTTAGTTTATAAATTGAAAAAGCCAGTATTGGTAATGGTATCACCGTATAAAGTGTTAGCATGGGTGCCGCCTGTATCATAAATATTAGTACCACGATGGTTGAGGTAAAAGTGGTAACACTATACATGATAGCAGGACCCAGGTATAATCTAACTTTTGAAACGTCTTCACTGATCCTGTTCATTAGATCTCCAGTTCGGTTCTTTTTATAGAAATTAAGAGAAAGATCCTGGTAGTGCTGGAAAACCTCGTTTTTCAGGTCGTATTCCATATGCCTGGAAACCACAATAAAAGTTTGTCGCATTAGAAAGGTGAAAAATGCAGCGATCAAGGTGGTTCCTACTATTAGCATAATGTTATAGGCCAGTTCGCTTTTTACGGTTTCAATATTCGTAACGGTACCATTAATATATTTTTCAATGATTATGGTACTTTTTCCTATAAGTGGAATGTAATAAATGGCAAATATTCGGGCTGCGATGGTAATCACAAGACCTACTAATAATCTCCATTTATACTTCTTAAAATATTTATTGAGATGCTGAAGGTTTTTCATTCAGGATAATTAGGATTATTTGAGGATTCTGTAATTTAACACGTTTTAAATCACCGATTTTTAAAATATTGCTATTTTTGCTTCGGATTTTTGGTCAAATTCAAAATCTGAAAAATTTAAAAATCAACAAATTATGCAAGTTGACGTTCTAAATGCAAATGAACTAAAAAAGTCTGCTCCGGTATTCGGACAGGTGTCCTTTGACGAACACGAACAAATCGTTTTTTGCAACGACAAAGATACAGGTTTAAAGGCAATTATTGGTATTCATAACACTGTTTTAGGTCCTGCTTTGGGAGGTACCAGAATGTGGAATTATACTAGTGAATGGGAGGCAGTAAACGACGTTTTACGTCTTTCCAGAGGGATGACTTTTAAAAGTGCTATTACAGGTTTGAATCTTGGTGGAGGTAAAGCTGTGATCATTGGAGATGCCAGGAAAGATAAGACTCCGGCACTAATGAAAAGA
>CBDTXN010000159.1:0-6880 GCA_965364455.1 uncultured Flavobacteriaceae bacterium | reverse complement strand
TATCCTTTGCATCATAATGTCCCTGGTTAAGAACATAAGTGATAAGATCAATAAGAAGTTTATCCTGATTAGGGTCGTCAAATTTCTTGGTAGTAAAACTACAGGAGGCAGCAGCCATTAACAGGACAACCGCCAAGATCTTAATATTCCTTTTCATAACTCGTTTTATTTTCGTCATCGTTTGGTTACCAATATAATAGTAAAAACTGTGCCAATAAAGGATATTTACGGCATTAATTTGCAATACCACTAATATAAGCTTTCCTTATTTAAATTCTTATTTTAGCAGAACCAAATAATCATGCATGAATAAGAAAAAACCGCTTATCCTGGTAACCAACGATGATGGTATTACCGCACCCGGAATCAGGACCCTGGTAGAAGTAATGAAAGAGTTAGGAGATGTTATCGTTGTAGCACCAGACAGCCCTCAAAGTGGAATGGGGCACGCCATCACAATTAGCGACACTCTATTTTGCGAACAGGTTACCATTAAAGAATCCTATAAACATAAAGAGTATAGTTGCTCCGGAACCCCGGCAGACTGTGTGAAAATTGCCACTCAGGAAATTCTGCATCGCAAACCAGACCTTTGTGTAAGCGGAATTAACCATGGTTCGAATTCATCTATCAATGTGATTTACTCAGGCACGATGAGTGCAGCAGTTGAAGCCGGTATTGAGGGAATTCCTGCCATAGGTTTTTCTTTGCTGGATTATTCACTTAATGCAGATTTTGAACCCACCAGAAAATATGTCAAGGCGATCACTCGCAATGTCCTGAAAAATGGGTTACCAAAAGGGGTGGTTCTAAATGTAAATTTCCCGAAACTTAAAGAAGAGGATATAAAAGGGATTAAAATATGTCGACAGGCAAATGCACATTGGGAAGAAGAATTCGATAAGAGAACAAACCCTCAAGGACGTGAATACTACTGGTTAACAGGAACCTTCGTAAATAAAGATGAAGGCAACGATACAGATGAAAAAGCGCTTGAAGAAGGCTATGTTTCAGTAGTTCCGGTACAATTTGATCTAACGGCACATCACTTTATTAAGGATTTAAGCAGCTGGTCTTTGAATGATTAAACAAAACTTACTTACAGGATTTCTAACCGGTATCGCAGCGAATATTGGAGGAGTATTATTATATATCACCTTATTTTCTCAGGTTGATATTGATACTACTTTAAAGAATGCCGTGGCGAATGATTACCTGGGAAAAATAATTGCATTGGGAGCAGTCTTGAATTTTCTGCCATTTTTTGTTTTCCTGAAGAAGAAGCAGAACTATCATGCCAGGGGCGTATTATTAGCAACGGTAAGCGTTGCAGTAGCGATTGCTATCTATAAATTCATATAAATAGGTCCTTTTTGGACGTTTAAAATAAAGGCCATTGTATAAATCTCGTATTTAGCGGGAAACTATAAGGCTTATAAATAGTTTAAAGATGAAATATTACATCATCGCAGGGGAAGCTTCAGGAGATCTTCATGCCTCTAATTTAATGAAGGCTCTAAAGGAAGTGGATGAAAATGCCGAATTTCGATTTTGGGGTGGTGATCTAATGGAACAACAGGGAGGCACTTTGGTAAAGCATTACCGGGAACTTGCTTTTATGGGATTCTCTGAAGTGATCATGAACCTAAGGACCATCTTTAAAAATATCAGTTTTTGCAAAAAGGATATTGCAGAATATAATCCAGATGTTCTCATTTTCATCGACTATCCTGGATTTAATATGCGAATAGCTGAATGGGCCAAAAAAGAAGGTTTTAAAACCCACTATTATATTTCCCCGCAAATCTGGGCCTGGAAGGAAAACCGAATCAAAAAAATAAAAAGGGATGTCGATGAAATGTATGTCATCCTGCCTTTTGAAAAAGATTTCTATACTCAAAAACACGATTTTCCGGTTCATTTCGTTGGCCATCCCCTTCTCGATGCCATAGACAATAAACCACCGGTAGATATAGAAGCTTTTAAAAGAAATAATGGTCTTGATGAAAGACCTGTGATCGCTCTGCTCCCCGGGAGTAGAAAACAGGAGATCGAAAAAATGCTAAAGGTAATGCTGAGCGTCACTTCAGATTTTAAGGATTATCAGTTTGTAATAGCGGGGGCACCCAGCCAGGAAGAAGAGTTTTACCAGGATTTCATGAAAAAATCTAATATAAAACTTATCATGAACAAGACCTATGATGTTCTGGGTATTGCTCATGCAGCTTTGGTGACCTCAGGAACGGCTACTCTTGAAACTGCACTTTTTAAAGTACCTGAAGTTGTTTGTTATAAAGGCAGCTATATTTCATTCCATATTGCTAAGCGAATAATCAATCTAGATTATATTTCCCTCGTCAACCTTATCATGGATCGCGAGGTGGTGAAAGAACTTATTCAAAATGAATTCAATTCAAAAAATCTAAAGATTGAATTAAAAAAGATTCTGGAAGAAAAGAACCGTAAAAGGATCTTTTCAGATTACTATGAATTAGAACAAAAACTTGGTGGAAAAGGTGCCAGTAGAAATACGGCGGAACTCATTTTTAAAAAGATTTCTGGATAATATGAGACAGGCCGCACCTTTAAAACTTTCAATATTTTTCCTGGCAGTAATATTCTTCACTTCCTGTGGCTCCTCCAGGAAGAGGGTAATTACAACAAAAGAAGAATATAAAAAAACGGAAGAAGTTTTTTCAAATTATGACCGTAGCCCGAATTCAGAACCAGAAAACAAAACAGCTTTTAAGGTAGTTCGAACTGCAAAGAAATTTGAAGGAACACGATATAAATATGGTGGAACGAATAAAAAAGGAATGGACTGCTCGGGCCTTATTTATGTATCCTTTCAGGAAGAAGGAATCTCTCTTCCCAGGACTTCCCGTGATATGTCCCTTCAAGGCGAGCGCCTGTATTTGAAAGAGGTAAGCGTAGGCGACCTGCTATTCTTTGAAACCAATAAAAACAGAAAGGTCATAAATCACGTCGGTCTCGTTGTGGAAGTAAATGATGACGGAATATACTTTATACATTCTTCCACTTCCAGGGGAGTTATTATTTCCTCTCTTTCAGAATCTTACTGGTATAATAATTTTGTAATGGCCAGGAGAGTGATCTGATTTTTACCTACCTTTTGAAGGTAAATCACTTCGGGTGAAAAACTTTCGGTTTATCTTTCTTCGCTTATCTATTTATCTCATTGCGGGTATATTACTTGCATTTTATATTGAGGTAAGTTTACTGCCTATCTTAATCTTAGGTGCATCAATTCTATCCTTCTTTTTATTCACTTACTTTCGAGCCAGAACACTACTATTCCCTGATCATTTGTTCGGATTTACTGCATTCCTGACCATCTTTTATTTAGGTTTTCTAACTGCCTACTTCATTCAACCTTCAAATCAACCAGGACATTATATAAGTCAAAATATAGAGCCAACCGATAGTTTATTGGTTTCAGGAATAATTTCGGAAGAATTAAAACCCACAGCCTACTCTCAAAGGTTCATATTAGAAACGGAAAGTTTAATAAAAAACGGAGAAAAGAAGAAAATAAAAGGAAAGGTATTGATCAATCTAACTGCAGACTCCCTAAAAACCTTATCTCTAAAGCCGGGTATAAGAATTTTACTCCCATGGACTCCGGAAGAGATAAAAGTTCCTTTAAATCCATTCCAATTCAGCTACAAGGACTATTTAAGTCAGCTACGGATAGAAAAGCAGTTAAACCTGAAGCCTTCAGAGGTCATCATAAACGGTTCTGAAACGAGCCTTAGGTCAAGAGCATGGAATTTTCGGGAAAGATTAATCGCAAATCTAAAGGAGTATAATTTTGAGGCAGATGAACTGGCTGTATTTCAAGCTCTCATCCTGGGCCAGCGTCGGGAAATAAATAATGAACTCTATAAAAATTATGCAGCAGCCGGAGCAATACATATCCTGGCCATCTCTGGACTTCATATTGGAATACTCCTACTTTTATTGAACTTTCTGTTGAAACCTCTGGAAAATATCAAACACGGAAGATTTTTAAAACCGGTATTTATCATCCTTCTTCTTTGGGCTTTCGCCTTTCTTACAGGATTAAGTGCCTCTGTTGTTAGAGCAGTTTGTATGTTCTCATTCCTTGCAATAGGACTTCAATTAAAAAGAAAAACCAGCAGCCTGAACAGCCTATTCCTATCCCTTTTCTTTTTATTACTGATCAATCCCTACTATCTTTTCCAGGTTGGCTTCCAATTAAGCTACCTGGCTGTTTTCAGCATCATCATATTTCAGCCATTCCTTTACGGCCTTATAACAACAAAAATTAAGATTCTGGACTATTTTTGGAAACTAACCACAGTAAGTTTAGCTGCACAGATTGGTGTCATCCCGCTTAGCATCTATTATTTTCATCAATTTCCGGGTCTATTCCTGGTTAGCAACCTGGTTTTACTGCCATTCCTTGGGATCATCCTTTTACTTGGGATAACCGTAATAATATTAGCTGAATTTAGCATCCTTCCGGGAATTCTTGAAAAACTGTATAGCTACCTTCTGAATTTGATGAATAGGTTTATCGAAAAGGTGGCAGAGGTAGATTCAATGGTGCTCTCCAATATCAATTTTAGCCTTCTTCAAACGCTGGCTTTATACCTTATAATTCTATCTTTCATTTTTTTTATCTCAAAGATCAATTTCCAAAGAATAAGCCTCTTTTTAATCGGAATTATTTTATTCCAGGTTTCTGGTATTTATCACAAATGGAATATTCCTGCTCATGAAACTGTCATTTTCCATCAATCAAGAAATACAGTTCTCGGCCATAAAAATGATAAAAATTTTCAGGTATTCTCTAATTCGGAAAAGGCCCCGGTGTTATTGAATGATTACCTGAGAGAGCGAAATATTAAGCAAACTGAATACCGAAGCATTCCTAATATTACCATCCTGAATGAAAAACTGACCATAATTATTGATACTATTGGAAGTTATGAATTAGAGAATTTCAGTCCGCAATTAATTATACTTAGAAATTCCCCGAAAATAAATCTGGATAGGATCATAGCTCTATATTCACCTGAGATAATAATTGCAGATGGCAGTAATTATAAAAGCTATGTCACTCGATGGAAGAGAACCTCTGAGAATAAAAAAATCCCTTTTCACTATACTGGGGAAAAGGGAGCTTATATTTTGAAAGATTAAAGTTAGATCAGCTGGAAAATGTACCTTGAAATTCTTCCTGATATTTTTCCCAATCTTCCTCTGTTTTCACCTTCTTATAATCATCGGTCGCAAAGATCCTTAGAAAGATCTCAAGTCTTTGGGGTGTTAAATAACCTTGAATCGGAGATAGGAACCCCGCCTCTTCATCAAAGAACACCATTGTTGGATAGGCAGAAACCCCCATGGCCTGGGTGAATTGATGCACGGCATTTCTTCCCTTTTTTTCAGGATCATAACCGGGATTTTTAAAGACTTTATCTTTGAAATAGATAATTTCATCACCTTCAGCATTAAACTTTACTGCATAAAAATGCTTATTAATATATTCGGCTACATCCTTATTAGAGAAAGTATTTTTATCTAACATTTTACATGGGCCGCACCAGTCTGTATAGGCATCTACAAATATCTTTTTTGGATTCTCCTTCTGAGCTTCCAAAGCTTCGTTCATACTCATCCATTTAATTTCCTGTGCCTGTAAAGCAGAAACAGATAATACAAACAACATTAAAAGCATTGATTTTTTCATAATATAAAAATAACTAATATGCGGTAAAACAAAAAGCGTTCCTCAATTTAGGAACGCTTCTTTAATATTTTTTAAAACGGTTTCTATCTTATCCCGTGCATTAATTTCTTCAATAATGGATTCAATAAAGCAACCAGTACTCCTCCAGCGATAGGAACGATCGTAAAGATCAAGAAGAAAGTAGACAGGTCATATTGCTGAGTTACCTGCTCGATCATTCCTCCAAGTGACCCTGCCAGTTTATTACCAATGGCAATGGCTAGATACCACATACCGAACATAAAGGCGATCATTCTCGCCGGAACAAGCTTACTAACGTAAGAAAGCCCTAATGGTGACAAACAAAGCTCACCTAAGGTATGTAAGAGATAAGCCAAAATAAGCCATATCATACTTACTTTTGCTCCTTCGGCTATGCCACTGGATCCAATAGCTAAAAGTCCGAACCCAAGCCCTAAAAGGATCAACCCGAAGCAATATTTAAAGGCAGCGGATGGATTATATTTACTTTCCCACCATTTCGAAAAGAATGATGCAAAAACGATTATAAAGAATGAGTTAAGTATACTAAACCAGGAAACGGTAATTTCAGTAGTATCTGCTGAAAATTCTCTAACCAGCATCCAGATTACCAATCCCCAAATACCTGCGAAGCAGATTCCGAGGATGATATTAGATCCAGGTATTTTTGCGTATGTCTGTTTCCAAAGCAGGTAAAGTACCCATGTAATTATAGCCAATGGGACAACGGTCAATAGAGCGTTTACCACATTGAAAATAGTCGCGGAATTACCGGTAAGGATCCTGTCAACATTATCTCGCGCAAAGATAATTAAGGAAGATGCTCCCTGCTCAAAGGCCATAAAAAAGAAAACCGTGAATATTGCAAATATGATCACTGCAATAAGTCGATCACGAACCACTTTCGTATATCTGGAAATCCTGGAAATCACTAATATTAGAAAAAGGATAAGCCCTATCAAGGCCATTCCTATTGGTCCCGATAATGGTTCACCTCCAAAATCGAAAGGCATCACTACGGGAAAAACATTAATATCGGAAATCTTGGATAATGGATCGTTAATTAAATAGGTGAATCCTATTCCAGCAGATGCAACCACAAGGATCTTATCAAATAAG
>CBDTXN010000158.1:0-6953 GCA_965364455.1 uncultured Flavobacteriaceae bacterium | reverse complement strand
CAACATATCATCTGCTCCTATCCTGCTGTAAGTGGCTATAGTATCATTAGGAACTATGGCAGCAAGATCTTTACTCCCCGGCAGGATGTTAACCACCATACTTCCGACCAAGCCATCAGACCCAATAGTAGCTATGGCATCTTTTTTAATGAAACTACCTGTAGTCTCTTCAACCATCATCTGAACCAGGATCTTCGACTCTTCCAGCATTCTTATCTTGCTAACCGTTCCCACATTTATCCCTGAATACCTAACGTTATTTCCAATCTGCAATCCGTTTACATTTTCAAATACAGCGAATACTGCAATGTTCTTAGTAAAAAGATGCTGCCTATTCCCAATGAAATACAGGGCACTAATTAAAATTAGCATACCTAAAACAACGAAAATTCCCAACCTTATTTTTTGTGATGTCGTTTTTCCCATGATCGTCAATTTTTAAAAAAGGCTTTTACCTTAGGATCGTCAGATCTAATAAGATCTTCAAAAGTTCCTTCTATATAATTAATCCCATCTACCAATAGTATCATCCTGTTAGAAATTACCCGGGCACAATCCACATCGTGGGTGATAATCAAAGAGGATGTATTATAAGTATCCTGAATCCTTCGCATGAGCTGGATGATTTCCTTTGAGGTTATAGGATCCAGTCCGGTAGTGGGCTCATCATAAAGAATAATTTCAGGTTTAAGAATAAGAGCCCCCGCCAAAGCTATCCTCCTCTGCATTCCACCTGAAAGTTCTGAGGGCATTAGGTCTATGGTATGTTCTAACCCAACATTACTTAAAGCTTCTATCACCAGAGCTTCAGTATCTTCTTCTAATTCTAGTTTCTCTTTATGTCTCCTGAGCGGAAATTCAAGATTTTCTCTCACGGTCATAGAGTCATACAAAGCGCTTCCCTGAAATAAAAACCCTATATGAGTTCTCAATAGATCGAGTTCTTCTCTCCCTAATACTTCTATATCTTGTTCTTTGATCCTTATAATACCGCTGTCGGCCTGCATTAAACCTACCAGGCATTTTATCATTACAGATTTTCCGGAACCGGACTTTCCCATTACTACAAGATTCTCACCTTCAAAAAGTTTGAGATTAAAGCCGTTAAGCACATGCTTATCTCCAAAGGATTTTTTCAGGTCCTTAATTTCCAAAATGGGCTTTATGTTCCTGGTTTCACTCATTAACCATAAAATATATCGGTGACAAATACAGCTATAAAATCAATTACGAATAATAGCATCGAGGTATATACTACTGCGGAGTTCGATGCTTCTCCTACTCCCATAGTACCTTTAGAACAATAGTATCCCTTATAGCAACCCACAAGCCCTATTGCAAATCCAAAAAAGAATGATTTAATAGTCGCCGGAATCAGATCTGCGAAAGTGAGTGCATCAAAAACCTGATTAAAATATAAAAGGAAAGAAACCTCACCCTTTAAGTTCTCGATAATTGCCGAACCTACAAGTGCTATAGCATCTCCAATTAGTATTAATAATGGTAACATTAAAGTTGTGGCTACGATCCTGGTAACCACCAAATATTTAAAAGGATTAGTTCCTGAGACTTCCATAGCATCTATCTGCTCGGTAACCCTCATTGATCCTAATTCAGCCCCAATTCCTGATCCTATTTTACCGGCGCAAATAAGAGAAATTATAACCGGCCCTATTTCCCTTACAATGGATATACTCACCATTGAAGGCATCCATGATTCGGCCCCAAATTGCATTAAGGTAGGCCTGGACTGAAGGGTGAAAACCAGCCCAAGAATAAAACCAGTAACCCCAACGAGCAATAAAGATTTATTACCCATTTGGTAGCACTGGCGCAAAAGTTCCTGGAATTCGAAAGGTGGCTTAAAGACTTCTCTGAAGAAGCGACCGGTAAATACTACCATTCCACCGGCTTCCTCAAAGAAAATTTTAGTTCTATTCCATATGTTGCTACTCACCTGTAAATGATTAAGTTATATTAAAGATAAACAGATTATAAGGTAGTTCAAAGCATTGTATTTCAGTTAATTAAGACTTCAGGAAACAACTCAACTAAATTTGAACGAAAACTGAATCTAAAATTTCAATCTAAGACACGAATAAAATAAAACTTAATAGGCCAGGCTTTCAATGATAATAATCAGTATTAGGTAAAATCAGACTATTGGTAACAGTTGTTAAACTAATTTTAAGATGGACGATAGTCTGCCAGGATTTAAAAGTTAAATCTTATATTATCATAAAAGCAATGGAATTATGAAAACAAAGCAATTAGGTAAAACCGAACTTTATACATCTCCAATAATTTTCGGGGGAAATGTTTTTGGATGGACTGTCAATGAAAAAGATTCTTTTGATCTTTTGGATAGAATTCTCGATTTAGGTATTAACCATATAGATTCTGCAGATGTTTATTCACGATGGGCTGATGGAAATTCAGGTGCGGAATCTGAAAGTATCCTTGGTAAATATTTTCAGGAAAGAGGAAACAGGGATAAAACCATAATAGCTACCAAGGTTGGTTCCAGCATGCAACCAGATGGTGATAAGGATATTTCAAAATCCCATATTATGAAGGCTGTTGAAAACTCACTTAAAAGGCTGAAAACCGATTATATCGATCTCTATTATACCCATTGGGACGATGATAAAACTCCAGTGGAAGAAACCCTTGGAGCCTACGAACAACTCATTAAAGAAGGAAAAGTAAGATATGTTGGAGCTTCAAATTTATCAGAGAAAAGACTAACGGATTCTTTAAATGCTTCAAAAAATGATGGACTTCCCAAGTACCAGGTTTTCCAGCCTGAATATAGCCTTGCCAATCGGGAAAAATTTGAAAATGGAATAAAAGAGGTATGTATGGAAAACGATCTGGGAGTGGCCAGTTACTTTTCACTGGCAAGCGGTTTTCTTACCGGAAAATATAGCTCTGTGGAAGAAGTTAAAGGTACAGACCGCGAAATATTCTTAAAAAATTATTTCGATGAAAAAGGAGAAAATATCCTTAAGGCCTTAAAAGATATTTCAGACCATCATAATGTTTCCCAGGCAGCTATCGCATTAAGATGGATCATGCAAAGACCGGGAATCACTGCTCCAATAGCCAGTGCAACTAAACCATCACATCTAAAATCATTTCAGGAAGCTATAGACCTAAAGCTTAATCCAGAAGAAATGGAAAATTTAAACCAGGCAAGCAAATAAGTAAAAGCCTCCTATTAGGAGGCTTTTTTTATGAATCTTCTTCTTTCACTTCTACAACTTCATACATATTCTTACCGTCAACCTGTACAGGCTGGTAATATGTTTCACCATATTTTACGAAAGTTTGCTCCCCGATGCGGACTTCCTCCCCACCTTCGGGAAGATTTGGAACTATAGTCCCGGCGGTTGGAGGAACTACCTTATACATCTCTCCATCCTTTTCATAATAGGTGCCACCATAATAGTAATTATTCGTAGTTTCATTTACTTCTACGGTTTGAGAGCCTTCTGGTAATTTTTTGATCTCTGCACCAACGGGAGCCTGTACTACACGATATCCATCATCTTCCTCAATATAATATACTCCCTGGTCATAATGATACCGTTGATTTTCAATACTGATAATAATTGCGGTTGTGGCCAGGCTTGTAATAAAATAACCCCAGGGATGCCAATAAGGTCCCCAGTAAAATGGGCGGAAAGGATGATAGTAATAAGGTCTGAAAGAATAGAACCGAAAACCACCAAAAATATAAGGAGGCCTTACATATACTCTGCCACTACTTCGTACCCTGGTATTCCTTATGTTAATATCCCTGCTATTGTCAATATTTATATTAACGTTATTCTTTCCCTTATCAATATTGATGTTATTTCTGTCTCCCGGGTTCCTGTTTCCTGGATTCCTGTCACTCGGATTGCGATCACCTGGATTTCTATCACCAGGTCGATCCTTGTTCACCGTTTCCCTACCTGTAGCAGGCCTAGTTGCTGGTGGTTTTTTGATCTCAGACCTATCCAGTTTCCGATCTGTCGAAATATCCCTGGATGGCATTTTAGTGTTCTTGGTTTTTACTGCGCCCCCATTAATAGAACGGTTCGTAGGCCTGGACATATTCCTGGTATTTACGCTCCTACTGGGTCTTGAAGGTGCAGGTCTGGCAGCTGGCCTGGACATTTTAGCTCTTCCGCCACGATTTATTCTTTGTGCCTCGACCTGGTTCAATGGAAAAAGAAAGAAAAACATTGAAATTATTAGGGTTATATGCTTAAATCGGGAGTAATACGGGATTTTCATAATTGATTCTTTAAAAAGGTACTATTATCTTTCTGTAGCCATGATCGCAATGTTCTTCGCATTCGGAGGTGGTTCAAAAGAAAACATTTCTTTTGGTAAAATTGGATTGATCTCCCAGTTGGTAAAATTGACTTCGTATTGTTTATTCATATCATCCTTATGAATTATTAAAAATCTTTCAGGAAGAAAGAATGCATTATTGGTAATCCACAATTGCAGATTGGTCGCTTCATTAACGGCCATAACATGATAACAAATCTTTCCATCAACTTCTTTTGCACCTAGATACTCTATGTGGTCGAAATTTTCAAGGATCATGTCTACAAAGCCAGGAAAGAAAATATCGGCAGCGGGAAATTCAATATCAAAATTTTGGTTTATGCTATCTATCATTCTAACAATATCTGAAGGTGCATCAACCACAGAATAGTTGTCCTCATCAAAGGAATAATAAACCAGTGATTCTCCGTTATACCAGTATCCTTTGTGACCAAGTGAACCGTATATCTGAACGTGCATTTTATCTGGTCCAACCATATAAACCTCGTCTTTTGAATATTCTTTTACAAGGCCATATTTATTTTTAGAAACATCCTGGGATATATTCGCGGTAAAACTCACCGATTGAAGTCCTCCAATGAATTCAGCCATCCTGTCTAATATCCTGACGGCAGAAGTATCTAAACTATTTGAATTCTGAGAATTCAGTGAAATGCTGAAAATTACAGCAAGGAAAATGACATTCTTCTTCATTGTTATTCAGATTAATATTAAGTCTTAACTATTAATCTTTTAATTGAATAATGAAACTTGAAACCATCTCAGGTAAAATGATTAGGCATAAGATCCGTTATTAAAAAAATGTTTGAAAATCTGTGATTTTTTGATAAATAGTTAAATAACACATAAATATAAACAACTAATTATTAAGCTTTTATATTTTTTCTAATTCCTGGTATTCTTTAACACTTAAGCCTTTACCGAAAGTGACTAAAAGTTTCATAGCCTCCTGTCTTGGAATATTTTTGTAAATACAATCAGCCTCAGGTATCAGGATCACCTCACCATTACTTATTTCTGGAGCATCTGGGATAAAAATACTGAGAATGCCATTTTCGCTTTTAAAAGTTATAAATGCGATATGGTAAGACTTTTCCTTTTTCAGTAAAATTGAAATCCAATTATCATTAGAGTCATCTTCTTCGCTAAAAAATCTGAATTTTAATCTTCTTAGAGAGGGAAAAAAAGTATATACGGCGTCTTCAAAGGTTGAATTCCATTTTTTCAATAATCCTAAATGGATTAAATATCCACTAATAAAACAAAGGATGAGAATAAAGACAATTCCCAACAATCCAAGAGTAGCGGTTCCAAAAATAGTTTCTATTCCCAGAATGCCGGCAAGTTTTCTAACCACTGGACGTACAAGATGAAGCGCTTTTAAAATTATTACGATTAGGATGACTATAGGAAAAAGGAAAAGTACTCCTCCTAATATTAAAGTTCGAACTGGTTTTTTAAAAGCTGACATGTTCAGGTGATATCAATTATCCTATTAATATAAATCAAATAATTGATATTCAACATATAACACAATTCATGTAATCGTATAAAATTGAAAAGCCCTCATCAATTAATTGATGAGGGCTTTAAAGTACTTTCAGTGACTGCTAGTTTTGAAGCTTTTTCTTTAAACCTTCCAGGTCTAAACTTGACTGTTCTCCAGACTTCATATGTTTTAGAGTAAATTTCCCCTTTTGCATTTCTTCTTCACCTGCAAGAACGGTATAAGGTATATTTCTTTTATCGGCATACTTCATTTGTTTGCCCATTTTCGCTGAATCTGGATAAAGCTCTGCAGTTACATTCTCAGCTCTTAATTTTCTCACTGCCTTCATAGCATAAAGTGCTTCCCTATCCCCGAAATTAATGAAGAGAACTTTCGTGTTTTGAGTAACGGTTTCAGGAAATAGTCCGAGTTCCTCCAGGACAAGATAAATTCTATCCAGGCCAAACGAGATCCCGATACCGCTCATATTCTTTAGACCAAAAATTCCAGTTAGATCATCATAACGGCCTCCTCCACCTATAGATCCCATCTTTACCTTTTCTGGTGCAGCAACTTCAAATATCGCTCCGGTATAATAATTCAATCCACGAGCCAGAGTGACATCAAGGTCTAATTTAGCAGTTTTCAATGGCATTTCATTAATGGCGTCCTGGATGAACTGAAGTTCTTCGATACCTTTTTTTCCATTTTCTGAACCTTCCAGGATAGACCTTAATCCCTCGATCTTATCAGCAAAGCTACCCTGAAGGTTAAATATTGGCTGAATCTTGGTTATAGCCTCTTCAGAAATACCTTTTTCACGCATTTCCTTTTTCACTCCATCTTCTCCAATTTTATCCAGTTTATCAAGGGCAACGGTGAAATCGATAAGATTATCCTGCTCACCTATAACTTCAGCAAAACCTGATAGTACTTTTCTATTATTGATCTTAATAGTGACTCCTTCCAACCCGAGCTTGTTAAAAACCGAATCGTATAACTGCACGAATTCAACTTCCTGCCACAGACTTTTACTTCCTACCACATCCGCATCACATTGGTAGAATTCTCTGAACCTTCCTTTCTGAGGGCGATCTGCTCTCCAAACGGGTTGTATCTG
>CBDTXN010000157.1:0-7005 GCA_965364455.1 uncultured Flavobacteriaceae bacterium | reverse complement strand
AAAGCTACTAAAGAATAGATCCCTACAACTTCAACAATAAGAATGAGTCCCAGGTATGCAACAAACAACGCATAACCCCTGGGAGGATTTTTCACCTTATAAAGAAAAAACAACCCCGCCAGGACCGCTATTAGCTCTGAGAAATAACCTATATATAGCTGGTTTTCAAAAAAATAATCCCAAAATTCGGTCATGATATCTTAAATTCTAAAGCGGCTTTTTGTGTTCTGCCAATTAGGAAATCCATAAAAATCTGAATTTAATTAGTCCAATTTTATTCCTTACAATGGCGTCTACATTTTCAATATTAAAAGTCCTTCCGCAAAACACCAAAACCGGCTTTTATAGCCCTGAAAAAGCTTTTACCTAAAAGAATACAAGGGAAGCCTGCAAAATTAAGCCTCTTTATAATATATGTCGCAAACATAAAATTTAGACTGAAATATCTCACTTTTAGAACCACATAGATCTTTAACCTCCCTCAGTTCCTAACTAAAACCATATTTACATTTAGTGAAATAAGAACACAGCGATTGATATTAAATTTGAAAGAAATCTAATTTGCTGCATATTTTATGATAATATAAATCTTAGCCAGGATTTAATTTTTAGGATCGTAACCTATAGGTGGTTGACCGCCCTGCCCTGAGTTATAAGATTCTGTGTCGTAGTCATTCTCAACTTTAGCCATATCCAGGTTTGCACTATCGCCTCCTTTAGTTGGAGAAAGGAAAACAGTACACGAATCATCTTTAGGACCTACATCCTTGCCATAATTACCAAAATAGATACGAATACCAGGATTATCAGAAATTTTAGATTTGACATAATCAAGGTATTCCTGCAGCTCCTCTACACTAAACCAGGTCTCGAAGGTATCCTTAAACCCGGCACCTTTAATAGCCTTGCCCGGACTTTTGCCATTACCAGGTTGATTCTTACCCGTCCAGTTGTCACATAGTTTCTTAGCCTTATCGTTAGTAATTCTTTGTCCCATAATCTTCAGATTTTAAAAAATAAGTTGGTTAGTAAAATGTTAAAAATATGATTATTTAACATTAAAATCGCCCTGTTTCGATATAAAGGGGAAAAATCCCCTTATTTCAATGCATGTGCTTAAGTATATTTGTCTCAGTCATTTTAGTAAAACTAAAGTGTTTTGGGGCAAAAAAGTGTCAACCAAGATTTGTTATAGTTCTGAGTAGGGTCTTTTCTATAACGCTAAATCGCGGTGACACTTTTTTATTTGCTTAAAATTTTCGATTTATATCTGCGGATAATTCTTTTTCCTGAAAATAACCTCTTCTCCGGGGTATTTTTGAGAAAGCACCTGTATTCCTTTTTCCGATAATTGAAGTATTCTAGGATATCCACCAGTAGTCTGGCAATCTCTCATTAATATGATGATCTTTCCTGATGGAGTTAATTGAACGGTTCCAGGTAACACTGGAGAGGTAACTATGGGATCCAGTTCATTCTGTAATTCTTCCTTAAACTGAACCGCCATCCTATTACTATTCTCATCCATTTTAAAGGAGGTATTAAATAGCTGATTTTTTTGTGTTGCAGAAAGTTTATCAAATTCAGGTCCGGGAAAAACCTCTATTTCCTTAGAAGCTAGATATTCCGTTTCAATTTTAAGAGTAGAAAACGTTTCTGAATCTATAAAAGGATCGGTTGAAAATGCCAATTTCATCCCTTTATTTAATCTAAATTCATCAGTGATACCTTCATACCAACTATAGCTATCCATAACCATTTCTGTATTAAAACCACCTGAAAGGCCCAGATAACATCGGAAACCGGTCTTACGTGCACCAAATCTCAGTATATCTCCTTCCTCTATTGCCACTACCTCATTGTTCTCTATTGAAACTCCATTTAAATAAGGAGAAAGATCTGCTCCACAAATACAGATAGAAGTAGGTGAATTAAATTTCAACTGTGGTCCCTGCATAGTAATTTCCATAACGGAAGTCTCCTGAGGGTTACCCAGAATTAAATTACAAATGCGCATTGCATATCTATCCATCACCCCACTTTGAGGAACTCCGAATTTTTGATAACCGAATCTACCCAGATCCTGAATGGTCGAATATAGACCCGGCTGTAAAACTTCAATTTCAGCTTTCATGATCTATAATTTTAAGCTTGTAATTTCCGTTCCTAATTTGTTCCCTGATCCTGAAAAATTCGTCTTTAGAAACGGACTCAAATTTTATTTTATCACCCGCCGAAAATGGACTTGGTGGCTTTACATTTTCATCAAAAAGATCTACCGGACATTTGCCTAAAATCTGCCAACCACCTGGTGAATTTTTCGGGTAAATTCCGGTCTGGTTTTCACCGATTCCTACCGAGCCTTTTTCAACCGATTTTCGAGGTGATTTTTTTCGGGAAATTTTCAACTTTTCATCGAGTCCTCCCAGGTATAAAAAACCGGGTAAAAATCCGATGAAATAAATTCTGTAAAGTGGAGATGTATGCAGCTGAATAATTTCATCTATAGATAAATTTTTCTGCTGGGATATGAGTTCTAGATCAAGACCAAATTCCTTGTCGTAACAAACCGGAAGATGGAAAATTTTATAGTTCCTATTTTTTGGTATATTAGCCTCGGCTACTAGCTGTTCCAGACGTAAAACCTCATCATAGACATCCTCTATAGTGAACATATAACTAATTAATAACGAGCTGTATGCATTAGTTACCTCAACCTTTTGTTTAAACTCTGAATTTTCTACAGCTTCTTTATAAAAAAGCACTTGCTGAAGCACTTCTTCACTAATTTTATCGTCAAATTTTATCAAAATTCCACGGTCTCCCAGAGGTGATATTTTTGGAAATTCAGCCATCATGAATGCTCTACTCCTATTCCTTTTTCAGCGAATTTTTTATGCAGAAACTTTATAATTTCAGCTGAAGATGGCGTATCACTATGTATGCAAAAAGTATCTGCTTTAGCTACTATTTTTTCACCTGAAATCGTCTTTATAAATCCGTCATTATAAATGGAAAAAACATGCTTAAAAACTTCTTCTTTTTGAGTTATCAAAGCATCATTTTTTGACCTTGAAACGAGGCTGTAATTTTCATTATAATTTCGATCTGCAAAGGCCTCGAAAAACAGGTCAAATTTCCCCATAGCAACCTCAGAAAATTTAGAGTTCAATGGGACATAAAGTTTAAAATCCCCCTCCAATTTTTGCAGACATTCTACAATAATATTTGCGATCTTTTCATCTTTAGCAGCATCATTGTATAAAGCACCATGAAGTTTTACATGGGAAAGTTTTCCCCCTTCAGATTCGGTGATCTGCTTTAAGCTCAAAACCTGACCTTCTATCGACAACTTCAGATCCTCCTGAGACATTTCAACAGGGTTTCTCCCAAAATTTTTACGATCAGGATAAGACGGATGTGCTCCTATTTCAACATCATGTTCCATGGCAAGTCTCACTGTACGATGCATGCTTTCAAGATTGCCTGCATGACCACCACAGGCGATATTACAAGCAGAAACCAAGGGCATTATTTCTTCATCAAAGTCTGCTCCCTCGCCAAGATCACAATTAATATGAATTTTTCTTTCCATCTAAAAGTTTTGAATTACGTTTAAAATAGATTTTACTCCCAGGATTAATGATAAGGTGATCACCATAACACCTAGTATATTCTGAATCAGGTTATTCCTATGTTTACCTAATACAGAACGTTGATTCACAATCCAAAATAAGAAAATTGCAATGACCGGCAGTACAAGTCCGTTGGCAATTTGGGCAAATTGAATTATTTCCACGGGCCTTACCCCAAGGGAGGAAAATAACACTCCCAGGATGATCACACTCATCCAAACCGTCTTAAAGCGTTTAGATTGCATACCTCTTTTCCACCCAAGGGAACCCTGGACGACATAAGCCGCTGCCAGAGGCGCCGTAACCGAAGAGGTGATACCTGCTGCCAATAGCCCTATAGCGAGAAATATAGTAGCGGAACTTCCAAATAAAGGCTCCAAACCTTTGGCCAGATCACCAGCATCTTCAATCTTTTCTATTTTGGAGGATGCTGCACAAACTATAATAGCCATTGATACTATTCCTCCTAACAACAAGGAAAAAAAAAGTTCTTTCCTTACTGTCCCGATATATTCAGGTCCTTGCCACTTTTCGCTTACCAGGGAAGCATGAAGAAAAAGATTATAAGGAACCACTGTGGTTCCCACTAGTGCAATAATCGTAAGAATTCCCGCATCGAAATTTCCGGGAATAAAACCTTTGAGCAATTCAGCAATATTCGGAGATGTAAGGATCGCTGTTAAAATAAAGGCTACACTCATAAGCAGCACCAGGACAATAAAAATTTTTTCAAGTTTTTTGTAACTACCCAAAAAAAGCAGGAAAAATGCTATTGCTCCTATTAACAGGCTCCAGATATTTAAACTTAAAGCCCCTATTTTAAAGGTGACAGATGAAAAAACAGATTCCATCCCTAAGGCCGCACCGGTAATATTTCCTGCTTCATAAGCCGCATTTCCTATTACAATAGCCGAAAATATTAGAAAAAGAGTAAAAATCCTGATCGCAGGATTTTTCATTTCTTCACGAATACATTCGCTTAAACCTTTTCCTGAAATTAATCCTAACCTCGCCGACATTTCCTGGAGGATTATACAGGCAAACACCGAAACAAGTAAGGCCCAAAGAAGGGAATAACCAAAATTCACTCCCGCTACGCTGCAAATAGTTACCGTACCCGGCCCAATAAAAGCGGCAGAAACAAGTATTCCAGGTCCTAAGTTTTTTAAAAACTCCCTCACTATTTCACTTTGCGATTAGCTTCCTGCAGTGCATAGATCGCAAAAGTTCCCAGCCAGTGGCCGCCTTCATAACCATCTCCTACCAGATTAGGAAAGGAATAAGCAACATGCTCATTCGCAATGGATTTTAAATGACCGAATTGTTCAGGATACTGGTTGGCAAGTCCGTAAAAGATCCAGGCACGGCTAAAATTCAAGCCATCCAAATGAACCAATTTACCATCAGACCTATCAGAAACCTCCCCTACTTCCAATTCAAAATCTTCATTTTTTAATTGAGGCATAAAGTCATCCATCCATAAACTAAAAGCATTTTTTGGTAGAATCCTTCTCATTATATCTATTTCTGAAAGACATGGAGATAAAAAATCATATCCGCTTGGTTCCCATGTAACGGGACAATTATCATCTTTCAAATAAAACTCCTGAGCCTGTTTTTTAATTAATTCTAAAAACTCTTCATTTTCGGTAGCTTCAGCATAATCATAAGCCAACACCAGTCCAAAGGCTGTATTAGTATGTTCGCCAACTCTTACGGGATAATTAAGCTTTGGCAAGAATTCTTTGTAATTCTCTACGATAAGGTCAGTTAAGGGTTGTAGATTATTAGCCAGCTCCTGTCCCAATGGATCCTCCCATGTTCTAAGCTCTTCAGCAAGTTTTAATAGCCATGCCCATCCATAGGTACGCTCAAAAGACCCGCTCTCGGACCTTTTAAAATAATCAAGCTCTCCTTTAATATTTTCAGCACTCAGAGATTTTTTTAAAGTTTCCCTGATGACTTCTTTCTTCTCAATTTTCGGAAATTGTTTTAGCAAACTTACCAGCGACCAATGCGCATGCACAGAAGAATGCCAGTCGAAACAACCATAAAATGCCGGGTGCAATTCATGAGGTTCTCCCATCGCATCTTTATTTTCCAGAGTTTGGCCCAGCTTATTAGGATATTCTGTTTCTATACACCCCAAAGGCAGATCTATTAATTTATTGGCTTCCTCTACATCCAGAATCACTGGCTCTGATGCGTTTAAAGCATCGGGCAGTAACTCTTTTACATCCACAGTATCCGTAGAAGTGTCATTAGTAGTATCATTATCCTTGGCTTGATCTCCTTTGCAGGCAAACAAACCAAAGCAGAGAAGTATTAAAAAAGATCTTTTCATTGGTTCAGGTTATTGGATTCCCTGACGATTGTTTAGAGGAAAATCCAGGTTGATTTTTACGGTCCTCCCAAAAATATAAAAAAGAGGATAAGGTTTAGTTAATTAAAGCTCAAGATATTTAGCCCAATAAATCTAAAAAACACCAATATAGACTAATAATCAACTGTTATAAAACCAGCTTTCAAGGGTACAATTTCATCAATAAAACCATTAAAAAAACCTATAACTCTACCATTATTATTTTGAATTGTTTTTCTTAAATTAGATATAAACTGATATAAAATGGTTACTCTAATACTTATTTATATCGTTGGATTTTCAGCTATGTATTTCATAGGAATGTTTTATAACCCATTAAAAGGCTATGGTGACTGGTATACACCTAAATACAGAGAAAGAGTTAAGCTCGTCTCCGGGAGTATTCTCTTGATTGGCAGTCTTTTTTTATTCCTTATTCTGAAGCAGTAACTATTTCATTCTAGGCCAACCAACCTTCCCTATCCAAGCTTCGATATTGAATAGCTTCACTTATATGATCCCCTTTAATAAATTCACTTTGCTCTAAATCGGCAATACTGCGCGCCACTTTTAAAATTCGGTCATAGGCCCTGGCGGAAAGATTTAATCTTTCCATTGCGGTTTTGAGAAGCGATTTGGAAGCATCATCAAGGCCACAAAACTCTCTTATCTGTCTTGGCCCCATTTGAGCATTATAATGTATATGATCAATCCCTAGAAAGCGCTTAGTCTGGATTTCCCTGGCCTTTGTAACTCTTTCCCTTATCTTCATACTACTTTCTCCTCTTCTTTCCTCGCTCAGTTTTTCAAACGGAACCGGGGTTACTTCAATATGTATATCTATTCTATCCAATAATGGCCCGCTTATCTTGCTTAAATAACGTTGCATATCGGCCGCAGATGACATTACCGGTGCGTCCGGATCATTAAAATACCCTCCCGGACTCGGATTCATACTGGCCACTAACATAAAACTTGCGGGATAGGTAACTGTAAAGCGCGCTCTTG
>CBDTXN010000156.1:0-7015 GCA_965364455.1 uncultured Flavobacteriaceae bacterium | reverse complement strand
ATAGTATTCAATTTGATGAAACAATGGCGGTGATTGAAGAATTATATGAATTCATTTAGATCATAAAGTAATGCTAAAGGAAGGAATATGTAAAATTTTAACTAGTTTATGTCTTACAATATAAACAAGACTCACAGAACAAATCAATAATAGTCTGAATTCTTGTAAACTCAAAACTGTTCACAATACTATTCATGAGATCTCTCAAACTAAAGGAAACACTCTCCAGTTTAACCTCATTAGACTCCATTTTGTTCATTTGGAGTACATCATTTATAAGGGCAAGCAAATAATCGGCTGAAAACTTAAGGGATTTTAGATCTGCCTTATGTTTTTTTAAGCTTTTATCTTCCAGCAATAGAGAGGTTAATCCTATTACTCCATAAAGCGGAGTTCTTATTTCATGGCTTACGGTACTAAAAAATCTTGTCTTTAGCAGGGATAAACGTTCGGCTTCTACCTTCGCATCCCTGTATTGAGTATTGCTGATTTTTAATTTTTCAATAAGGTTTTGCCGGTCACGATTAACGTTATAAAGGAAAACAAGAATGAAGATCATTCCTATAGAAGAGAAAACCATCACCACTACCTTTTCTTTTGATTTCTGAATTAGGTCATGCTGATATTTCTTTTCCCTTTGCGCAATCTCAAGATCCTTTCGATATTCATTTATATTGAATCTTGCGTTGGCAATCTCCATTTCTTTCAGCTTCTCCTTCTCGAAAAGTTTGGAATTGAATTCTATATATTTTTCCTTGGCTCTATAGGCAGCTTCGTAATCTCCTTTTCTTGCCAGATACTTAGAATATGCATCATATACATCTACCGCCGCAATAACGAGGGAATCCTTTAACGCTAATTCCAGAGATCTATTGAAGTAATAACCCGCGGTATCAAATTCTTTTTTGTGAGAATAATACCTGCCATGAAGCATATATATCTGGGAATTGAAATAATTATAAGTTGCTTGCTGGTACTCATCTTTCGCAGGCCCAATGGTATCCATGATGGCCAGAGATTCTTGCAGATAAGGATAAGCCCTTTCATATTGCCCGGTATCAAGATAGGTCCATCCTATATTGGTTTTAGGTTGTACAAGCTCAAAGGCGATATCCAGCTTTTTAGCCAGGTCTATCACTTTATTATAATAATCAAGACCCTTTTCCCTGGTTTCGGGAATTTCAGAGTAAATATTTCCCAGGTTATTGTAGGAATACATTATCAACGTATCATTCTTAGCCCGTTGGGCATACTCCAGACCAAAGGTGTAATTTTTACGAGCACGGGCACTATCTTTTGAACTGAGATAGACATAACCCAGATTGTTATATGCCTTCGAAGTATAATAGAAATTCTCTGACTCCTTAGCCATTCCCAGCAGGCTATATAAGTTTTCTATCGCCTGATCATAGTGATAATCATCAATTTGATCAAATATCCTCGACAATAGAACATCCAGGGAATCTTCAGAAACCGGATTGGAATTTTGGGAATTCCCATGATTCCATAAAAAGAGGCATAGCAATAAGCAAAGAAAGTAATTTCTTTTCAAAAGCAGGATCAGGTTAAAAGTTAGATTTCGGGTGTTGAAATTACTCTAATTAAAGTACTTAAACAACATTTATTTTCATTCCCGAATGAATCACCCATATTTCCTCTATCCATAATTTATTTTATCTTCAACAAAATTTGTTTTCATGATATACCCATGGCACTTATACCTAATGGCATTAATGTATGTTGTAGCTGGATTATTTCACTTTATAAAACCCAGGATGTATATGCGAATAATGCCTCGCTATCTCCCTGCCCATAAGGCTTTAGTCCTATTAAGTGGTATCGCTGAAATATTACTTGGAATAGGTCTTTGCTTCCCCGAAACCAAAGATCTAGCCATCTATGGAATTATTCTCATGCTATTGGTTTTCCTGTTGGTTCACTTCTATATGCTCTCCTCAGAGAAAGCAGGAGCCGGATTACCTAAATGGATTTTAATTGTAAGAATACCCTTACAATTTATTTTAATATGGTGGGCCTGGTTTTATCTGGAATTTTAAATTATGAAAAAAGAAATTATAGATCTTAAAGATGCTACCCTGATCTATTATCCAAACTTCTTTGAAACTAAAATAGCAGACAGGCATTTAAAGAAGCTTTTAGATTACGAAAAATGGAGGCATGACAAGATTAAACTTTTTGGAAGAGAAATATATCAACCGAGATTGACCGCCCTTTTTGGAGAGGAAGGAAAAAATTACACTTACTCTGGATTGGAAATGAAACCAGAGCCCTTTACTGAAGACCTTAAGGTGATTAGAGAGAAATGCATGAAGTATAGCGAAGAATCTTATAATGTCTGCCTGGCAAATCTATATAGAGATGGTTCTGATAGTATGGGCTGGCATGCAGACAATGAAAAGGAGTTAGGTAAAAAACCAACGATCGCCTCGGTTAGCTTTGGAGCCGAAAGAATCTTTCATCTGAAGCATAAGAATGACCGTACGGCTAGGCATAAAATAAGGCTGCACCATGGCAGCCTTTTAATCATGAAGGGATCTACTCAGGATTTCTGGAAACATCAGCTACCAAAAACCAAAAAGAAAGTTGACCCCAGAGTAAATCTAACTTTTCGAAGGATTTATTAATACTCTTTTATGAGTAAATATCATTCAGGATCTTAGCTAAGCGAATCCCACCTTTTTGCAGTTGATTTAACACAGTTGGCATATGCTCGTACATATAAGCATATCCCAGTTTCTCACCATTTTCAACACCTGCATATAGATCTTCGGCCATTGCTCGGGATTCATAAACCCAATCCAGCAATTTCCCTTTTTTGATCGATTTCAGTTCAGCTTTAGAAAGATCTTTAGTATTAAGAGCAAGCTCAGTATAGCTCATTTGATAAAAATTGATCATTTCACTATCCCAAACTCTGTGAATATTAGAGCCATCATTAAACCATCTTACCTGTATATCGTTCCCTCCTTTATCTTCTGCGTGCCCTGTGTGGAAAGGCTGATGAAGATCACCTACAAAATGAACCAGCATCTTTAGGTGAAACTCCTTTTCTTCCCTCGATGCCTCTTTATCTTTTAAAACTTCGATACATTTTCTAATTGCCTGAACTAAGTCTCCCCTATCGCTGGCATCTTCAGGAATATATTTATCTGCATCTGGATCAATATTCACATAATGCCATGGCCCATATTTTCTATAATCTGGATCGCTCTTGATATCATCGGCATAATTAGCTACGAAAGCTAATCCGTAACCATCAAGTAATGAATTGATGGCTTTCTTTGCTTTATCTGAAAGATGACTTTCAGCAATTTCGGCAGTAGCTCTATGTCCTGTCTTACCCCAGTCACCTTCAGCAGCGTAACTAAGATTTGAAACTAATACCAGTATTAAAATAAATAGGGACTTCTTCATTTGATCTATTGTTTGCGGCAAATATAATTAAGCTTCGAAAAAAATAACTGTTAAGATTGTAAAAGATTAAATTTTAATATCATATATTTATGATATCATTTTAATATCAATTACTAAGTCATGACACAAGAAAAAACCATTACAGCTTTTAACGGCTACATCATGTTATTCCTTTTTCTTATTCTATTTATTGGAAGCATTGTAGCTGTATTGAATACAGGCAACCCAGTTTGGGGTATCGCATTTTTTATTGCCATTCTTATATTACCCGGTCTTATCCTGGTGAACCCTAATGAATCAAGGGTGTTATTGCTTTTTGGAGATTACAAGGGAACTGTAAAACAGAATGGATTATTCTGGGTAAATCCTTTCTATACCAAAAAGAAAATTTCTCTAAGAGCGAGAAACTTTGATAGCGAACGGCTTAAAGTAAATGACAAATTAGGAAACCCGGTCATGATAAGCACTATTCTAGTGTGGAGAGTTATGGACACTTTTAAAGCTTCGTTTGATGTTAATGATTTTGAGAATTTTGTAATTGTTCAAACAGACGCCGCGGTAAGAAAGCTTGCCAGTATGTATCCATATGATAATTTTGCAGATGAGGGGCTGGATGAGGACATCACGTTAAGATCAAGTATGAATGAGGTAAGCGATGCTTTGGAAAAAGAGCTTGAAGAAAGACTTAATATCGCTGGTATTGAAGTTTTGGAAGCCAGGATTGGCTACCTGGCCTATGCGAACGAAATTGCCAGTGCCATGCTTAAGAGACAACAAGCTACAGCAATTGTGGCTGCCAGACATAAAATTGTTGAAGGCGCGGTGAGTATGGTAGAAATGGCCCTTGATGAACTTAGCAGAAAAGAAGTTGTAGACCTTGATGGAGAGCGCAGAGCTGCCATGGTGAGTAATTTAATGGTTGTACTATGTGGAGACAGAGATGCAACCCCTGTAGTAAATGCAGGAACCCTAAATCATTAATCATGAGAGTTTTTAAGGAAGAACAGGCTTTCAGGCAATGGTGGCTTTTTGCAATTCTGGTCAGCAGCCTAATGATTACCCTGATCCAGTTATTTAGTAACGATCTTACCTTCCAATCAAATTACTGGGATTTATTCGGGGTAATGCTGGTTAGTTTTATAACTATTATATTTTGGGTGGTGCGGCTTCAAACGAGAATAGACTCCAGGGGAATAAACACCAGGTTCAGTCCATTAAAGATCTTTAAAAAGCATTATTCCTGGAAGGATATTAGCCAATGCTATGTTAGAAAATATTCTCCACTAACCGAATATGGTGGTTGGGGGATACGTGGCCTGGCAAAAGGAAATGCCTATAATGTCTCCGGAAATATAGGAATTCAAATAATCACCAAAGACAGGAAGAACTTTCTAATAGGAACCAACAAGCCAGGGGAAGCAAGACAAGTTATTAAACGCTATCAGGAAAAATTTCAGGAACAATGAAAAAATTTGTAATCACATCTCTTCTCCTAGCTATATTCCATTTGGGGATAGCGCAGGAAAATTTTACCGAAGAGGAAATAAAAATAAACGAAGTAACGGAAGGAACCTTAACCCTTCCTTCTTCCACAAAGGCTGAAAGCCTGGTTATTTTCATTCAGGGATCTGGCCCTACAGACAGGGACGGTAATCAATCTATGATGAAAAATGATGGAATCAAAAAAATGGCCCGGGACCTTGCCGAAAAGGGAATCGCTTCCTATCGATTCGACAAACGAATCTTTAAAATGCAAGAATTAGAATTAAACGAAAAAGATCTGCGTTTTGACGACTTTGTAGAAGATGTAAAAGACATTCTGAATTATTTCGAAGGTAAGGATGAGTTTGATAATCTAATTTTAGCCGGGCATAGCGAAGGCTCCCTGATTGGAATACTGGCTTCAAAGGAAAAAGCAGACGGATTCATTTCCCTGGCCGGTGCTGGAGAACCAATAGATAATATCGTTGTGGAGCAGGTTGCAAAAATGGCTCCTCAACTTGGTGAAAATGCCAGGACAGCCTTTGATGAGATGAAGGAAAAAGGTAAAACCAAAAATTACAGTCCAATGCTGGAGTCGCTTTTCAGGGAAAATGTTCAACCATACATGCTCAGCTGGATGAAGTACGATCCTTCAGAAGAGATCAAAAAACTGGATATCCCGGTATTGATTATAAATGGGACTGCAGATATCCAAATTAGAACTAACCAGGCAGAAATGCTTCATAATGCCAGCGAAAATTCCGAGTTGGTTCTGATAGAAAAAATGAATCATATTTTTCGGAAAATAGAGAGCGAAGACAGGCTAGTGAATACTAAATCTTATAATGAACCTAATCTTCCATTACATCCAGAATTGATCCCGGTAATTACCAATTTTATCAAAGAACTTGAGTAAATTATGGGCAAGAAGAAAGCATTCGCATTAAGAGTAGATGAAGATATGCTAAAAGCTATCGAGAAATGGGCTTCAGACGAGTTTAGGAGTACCAATGGGCAGATAGAATGGATGCTTAACCAGGCTTTGAAGGACGCTAAGAGACACCCAAAAAATAAAAAGAAGGAAGAATAATGTTCAAAATAGTATTTTCAGACATCGATGGAACTTTACTAAATGCAGAAAGAGACCTTTCAGATTACACGGTAAGTACCATCAAAAAACTTAATGATTCCAATATTCCATTTATACTAATATCCTCCAGAATGCCTGCTGCCATGAGGCATCTTCAGAAAAAAATGGATATTGAGCACCATCCTTTGATCAGCTATAATGGAGGATTGATTCTCGTCGATGGAGAAACTTTAAGTTCAACTGAGATCTCATTAAATATCTTAGAAAGTTTACATAGATATAATCTGGATCACGACGTACATTTAAGTTTGTTCCATAATGACGAGTGGTATGTTCCCAGGGATGACTTCTGGACTCGCAGGGAGATCAATAATACAAGGGTAAATCCTGAATTTCAGGAAAATGTGAAAGTGATCAAAAAATGGAGCAAGGAAGATAAAGGAGCCCATAAGATCATGGCTATGGGAGAGGAAGAAAAAATTGATAAAATCTTTCGCTTTTTACATGAAAAATATCCTGAAGATCTTCATTTATACCGTTCAAAACCTACCTATATTGAAATAGCACCAAAAGCCATTTCAAAATTAACCGCGGTCGAACACCTCCTCGACAGCCATTTTAAAATACCCCTTTCACAAAGCATGGCCTTTGGCGATAACTACAACGATATTGAAATGTTACGAGGTGTAGGAATGGGAATCGCGGTAGGAAATGCCAAACCCGAAGTACTAGAAATTGCCCATATGGTTACATTACCAGGTAAAGAGGACGGAGTTGCCAAAAGTATTTCTGAATTATTAAAAATTTAAGTTCCATTTAACCTGTAGCCGGAAATAATAAAAATTGTATTTTGCCGGCCATCAAGTAAAAAATTTATGGAAGAAACTACATTATTCACCAATGACGCCATCGTCTTTGGACTACTAATGCTCGCTCTGGGCTTTGTATTTTATACCTCATCAAAAAAAGAAGGATTCTGGAGTAAATTCTATAAAGTTGTTCCGGCTT
>CBDTXN010000155.1:0-7060 GCA_965364455.1 uncultured Flavobacteriaceae bacterium | reverse complement strand
CATTACCAATAATAAGGAGATCGTAGATATTAATTATAAGAGTCAGCTTTTTGATAATTCGCTTTCCAATTTACTGGAAGAAAACCTTCAGAAAGATATGGCTCTGCAATATACTTCGGTAGGCACGCATAAAGATGATCTTAGTTTTGAGATCGAAGGCCATCCCATCAAAAAATTCGGATCTCAAGGGCAGCAGAAATCATTTTTGATCGCCCTGAAACTGGCACAATTCGATTTTATCAAACAAATAAGTAAGGTCAATCCTATCCTACTTCTGGATGACATCTTCGACAAACTGGATGAGAACCGGGTAGCTCATATAGTAGCTCTGGTAGCTACTAATGAATTAGGACAGATTTTCCTAAGTGATACTCATGCCGACAGAACCGAAAAGGTGGTGAAAAGCAGTAATCAATCCTATAAAATTTTCAAGCTTTGAAAAAACTGATCCTGATATTTTCATTTATAGCCATGGCTTCCTGTTCTAATAATGACCCCCAGGAGCAAATTAAAAACCTCAACGGATACTGGCAGATCGAAAAAGTTGAAGTAGAAAAAGATTCGGTTATAGAATACCAGCTGAGTCAGTTAATAGATTATATTGAGATCACAGATTCAACAGGTTTTAGAAAGAAACTTAAACCAAAGATCGATGGTGGTTTTATAAATGCTTCAAATGATTCAGAAAAAGTAACTGCGAAAGTAGAAGATAACAGCCTTTTTCTTTATTATGAGACACCATTTGATAAATGGAAAGAAGAAGTGCTTGAAGCTAACGAAGAAGAACTGGTTATCCTTAACAGAGACGACAAAAAATACTACTACCAACGATATAAACCTTTACTAAGCCAAGATGAAGAAGAGACGCAAGAATGAGGAGATGAAACTGGGAGACCTGCTCAAAAGTTTCGTGGATGAGAATAAACTGGATACCAAAGGCCTGAACCAGGTGAAGGTTAGGGATGTATGGAATAGCCAGATGGGCCCTGCGATTGAGCGGTACACCACTAATTTAATGCTAAAAAAAGACACCTTATATGTACAGCTAAGTTCTTCGGTGCTTAGAGAAGAACTTAGTTATGGGAAGGAAAAGATCATTAGAAATCTTAATGAAGAAATGGGACAGGAGATTATTTCGAAATTAGTTTTGAGATAATTATTTTTTCAAACTCAAAATACAATCGCTATGAGTCGTAAAGTCAAGATTTTCCTGATCTACTTTGTTTCTTTCATAATCATATTCACCCTGAGCAGGTATTTGATCAGCCTGGTTTTCCCACAAATGGAACATCTTTATTTAATGATCATGGCTGCCGTTATTACGGTGGTGATCTCGCCAAGACTGGATAAAGACCAAAATGGCCGGTATACTTTAAAATCGATCTTTCGTAAAGGACCGCTTATAAAATAAATTATGATGTTATTGAGACCCTGAAACTAGTTCAGGGTGACGCGATTTATATAACGTCATAATGAACTTGTTTCGGCATCTTCCTTTATAAAAAGTAAGACATAAAAAAACCGGACTAAAAAAGTCCGGTTTTTTAATTTATTGAAATTGTTCTCTTAGAACATCTCTCTTCATGCAAAATGGAAAGCACCTTCAATTTGCGCATTCTAATCGCTCTCCCTTCCGTGAACGGCATTTTCTCCAATGCTTTTCGCGTACTTCTTTCTAATAGTTCCTTCAGCTGCTTCTTCCGGGTTTGTAGCACCGATAAGAGTTCTGAAATCTTCTACAGCATTGTCTTTTTCAAGAATAGCTGCAACGATAGGACCACGAGTCATGAATTCAACTAATTCTCCGAAAAATGGACGCTCATTATGGATCGCATAAAAAGTCTCCGCATCTCTCTGAGTCATTTGAGTAAGCTTCATAGCTACGATTCTAAATCCTGAAGCTGTGATCTGGTCTAGTATTCCACCAATATGCCCGTTCTCTACTGCATCTGGCTTAATCATGGTGAATGTTCTATTATCTGCCATTGTCTGGTTTTTAAATTCCGTGCAAAAATAAATAATTCCTTTCCATATACAAGCCCTTTAATGTTTTATGTTCATCTACTGAAATTCAACCAGATGATCCTGCAACAGTTTGTTATGCTCTCCCCGCATTTCTAGTAGCACTTCATTTTTACTGAAATCGAAATTTAAAACGCCAAAACTTTTGTCGCTTACTACCTTCCCTAGCCTGTTCCTATTTGGTTCTCCGCTAAAACTATCCCAGTTATTATTGAGTCCGCTCGAAGTAAAATCAATCAAAGGATAGTTCAGTCCCTCTACTTCAACTTTTGAAAATTCTGAAATATGACGATCGCCGCTAAGCAAAATGACATTTTTTGCTTCTGAAGAAACTATGAGATTCTTGAGTTTATCAATTTCGGAAGGAAAATTACCCCAGGTTTCATAACCGTGTTCTACTGCAAGGATCTGAATACTGGACAGGATCACATTAAAATCTGCATCGCTGTTTCCTAATTCCTTCTCCAGCCACTGCCATTGCTTTTCTCCCAGAATAGTACCGGTAGAAGGCTCATAGCGTTTATCAGGATCTTCACTGGGCTTAAGCTCATCTCTGAAATATCTTGTATCCAGAAGTATAACCTTTACGCTTCCCTTAGAAGTTTCGAAAACCTCAGCATAATAAACCCCTTCCCTGCTCCTACGCGGATCGTTTTCTGGCACTTCCATAAAATCCAAAAAAAGCTGCTGACTTTCTTTTTTAAAATGCCATTCTTTTCCGCCGTCATTCAGGCCGTAATCGTGATCATCCCAGGTTGCAAGCACGGTCATTTTATTCCTTACTTTCTGATAGCCTTTATTCTGCTTTTGCATTAAATATTCAGACTTCATTTTTTCAGCATTATCGGTATCAGAATAGATATTATCGCCACCCCATAAAAACACTTCGGGATTGTTTTTCAGAATCGCATCCCATAATGGCTGTGGCTCATCTTCTCGGTTACAGCTTCCAAAAGCGATCACAAAATCTGGATCGTTTTCAGGATTGATCCTGGAAGAACTTCCACAGGAAATCAGGAAAAGAAATACTGGTACAACCTTAATTATTATCTTCATTAGTTAGTATTTTGATTGACAAATTTAAAGGAAGCATTATTTCTTAAGTAGTATTAAATTGTATATTTAGCCCCGATTATGATAGACACAAGAATACTGGAAATAACAGCCGAGTTGGCCCGGGCTGAAAAAATAGTTATAGTGCCTCATAAAGGCCCTGATGGTGATGCTATGGGATCCACGCTTGGACTCATGCATTTTCTGAGAGACAAAGGTCATACTGCTCATGTTATTGCACCTAACGATTATCCGCATTTTTTAAAATGGTTACCAGGAAACGATGAGGTGCTCATTTATGAAGCGGAAAAAGAAAGATCTGACAGTCTTATCGCTGAGGCTGAGATCGTTTTTACCCTGGATTTTAACCATCTTTCCAGGTGTGGAGGAATGCAGGAATCTCTTATTGCTTCTAATGCATTATTTGTAATGATAGATCATCACCAGGAACCTTCAGATTATGCCCACTATACTTACAGTGATTCTAAAATGAGTTCTACCTGTGAGATGGTATACAAGTTCATTAATAAACTTCGGGCAAACAAGAAGATCACACCAGAGATCGCAACCTGCCTATATGCGGGAATAATGACCGATACGGGATCTTTCCGCTTTAGCTCTACTTCCAGCGATACGCATAGGGCCATCGCAGATCTTATAGACAAAGGGGCTAAGAATGACCAGATCCACAATAATATTTTCGATACCAATTCTGAAAATAAATTACAGTTACTGGGTACCGCACTGCAAAATCTTCGGGTTAACAAGGAATTGAGAACCGCTTATATAAGTCTTTCTCAGGCCGAGCTTGATAAACATAATTTCCAGAAGGGAGATACTGAAGGCTTTGTGAATTATGGCCTGGCCCTGGACGGTATTATATTCGCGGTAATATTTATTGAAAAAGCGAATGAAGACCTTATCAAAATGTCTTTTAGATCTAAAGGAGATTTTGACGTAAACAAATTTGCTAGGGCTCATTTTGAAGGTGGCGGCCATATAAATGCAGCCGGAGGAAAAAGTAATCTTTCATTGAATGATACCATTACGAAATTCAATAAAGTATTGCCTGAATATTCTGAACAGCTTAGAAAATGAGAACATTACTAATATTACTGGCTATCCTGTCTCTTGCTTCTTGTAAATCGCCGGAAGCACGTTATCCTGTTTCCCAAAAGAGTGGTTCCTATATAGATGAATCTGTGGAAAGGAATAAGGAAATGATTGCCAAGGAAGAAGATTACATTAAACAGGTAATGGGTAAAGATTCCGATACCAAATATCTTTCTTCCGCTGATGGGTTCTGGTATTATTATAATAAAAAGTCAACCGATAGCACCAACACAAGAACACCTGAATTTGGTGACGTTGTGGTTTTTGATTACAGCATTTCCAGCATTGAGGGTAATACCATTTATGCGGCAGGCGAAAAGCCTACCCGTGAATACACGATGGACAAGGAAAAGCTTTTTACCGGTTTAAGGCAGGGCCTGAAACTGATGAAAGTAGGAGAAACTGTAACTTTCCTTTTCCCATCTCATAAAGCTTTCGGTTATTACGGCGATAAAGAAAAAATAGGTAGTAACGAACCTATAACCGCAAAGGTTACTTTGCACAATATTAAAGAAGAATCAAATCGAGAAATCAATAATTAAGAATGAAAACAAAAAGCTTTTTTTTACTGTTATCAATAGCATTATCATTATTTGCCTGTAATGAGGAATACCCTGAGTTGGAAGACGGAATGTATGCCGAATTCAATACCTCCATGGGACCAATAGTTGCAGAGTTATATTTTGAAGAAACACCAATGACCGTAGCCAGCTTCGTATCCCTTGCGGAAGGCACGAACGAAATGGTGGATAGCACCTACAAGGGTAAAAAATATTATGACGGATTAGTGTTCCATCGTGTGATCGATGGTTTTATGATCCAGGGTGGAGATCCAACCGGAACCGGTAGTGGTGGTCCCGGTTATAAATATCCTGATGAATTCGTAGATAGCCTTAGCCATGATGCTAAAGGTGTTCTTTCTATGGCTAATGCAGGTCCTGGCACAAATGGAAGTCAGTTCTTTATGACTCTTGCCCCGGTACAACAACTGGACGGAAAACATACTGTTTTTGGTAAGATCGTGAAAGGTCAGGATGTAGTTGATTCTATTGGAAAAACTGAAACCGGCCAAAGAGATCGTCCGGTTAAGGATGTGGTAATGAATGAAGTAAATATCATTAGAAAAGGTAGCGCTGCTAAAAATTTCGAGGCTCCTAAGGTATTCAAATCTGAATTAGCAAATATCGAAGCTGAAAAAGAAGCTGAAGCCAAGAGGATGGAAGAAATGGCAGACAGGAAAGCTGAAGAGTTTGAAGCTCTTGAAGCCAAAGCAGATTCTTTAGAAAGCGGCCTTAAAATATACTTCGAAAATAAAGGTGAAGGAGAAAAACCTAATAACGGCCAGAAAGTAATGGTGAATTATGAAGGTTATTTCGCTGATGGAAAAATTTTCGATACCAACAAGCTGGAACTTGCTAAGGAAACCGGAATTTATGATCATAGAAGAGATTCTGCTGGTGGATACCAGGCGATGCCAATGGTTTATGGACCAGATGCTCCAATGATCCCTGGTTTTAGAGAGGGAATTCAGCAAATGAGCATTGGTGACGAAGCAGTGATCTGGATCCCAAGCGCTCTAGGCTATGGAGAAAGAGGTGCTGGTGGAGTAATTCCTCCAAACACCGATCTTATCTTTAGAATTAAATTGGTAGAAATGGCCAATGATGCGAAATAAAGATCGCTTTTAATCATAATAAAAAACCCTCAGTTGATACTGAGGGTTTTTATTTTTATAGTAATTCCTGATACTAATTCTCAGGTATATTCTTTAAAACTTCGAGTAAGAACTTCCAGTATTTCTGAGCAGATTTAACACTGGCTCTTTCATCTGGTGAATGCGCCCCTCTGATGGTTGGTCCAAAAGAGATCATATCCATTTCAGGATAATGACTCCCGATGATACCACACTCAAGACCGGCATGACAAGCTGCAATATCGGCCTTCTCACCATTCATTTTCTGATAGATCTCATCAAGGGTTTTCAAAATAGCAGAATCGCTATTAGGAGCCCATCCTGGATATTCACCTGAAAGCTCTACTTCAAAACCGCCAAGTTCAAATACAGATTTAAGGGAACTGGCCAGATCATTTTTAGAAGACTCCACAGAACTTCTGGTTAGACATTTAATATATATCTCACCATCTTTAAGCGTTACATTCGCAATATTGTTGGATGTCTCTACCAGTCCTTCAATTTCAGGGCTCATTCTATAAACCCCATTATGAGCACCGGCAAGAGCAAGCAAAAGCTCTTTTTGGGATTTAAGATCCATAATGCTATTTACCGTCGGTAACTTCTGAATTTCTACGGAAAGATTTGGTTCCAAAGAAGAATATTCGGCTTTAATATCAGCAGCCCTTGATTCGATTTCTTTTTTGAAGCTTTCCACTTCGCTATCTGGCACGGCTACAATTGCTTCACTTTCCCGTGGAATTGCATTTCTAAGACCACCTCCATTGATTTCTGAAATTCTTAATTTCAGATCTTCAGAAGTATTCAATAACAGGCGATTCATCATTTTATTGGCATTACCCAAACCTTTGATGATATCCATTCCAGAGTGACCTCCCATCAAACCTTTTACCTTAACCGAATAAGAACGGTAAGCTTCAGGCATTTTTTCCTCTTCATACTTTTTGGTTGCGGTAATATCCACCCCGCCGGCACATCCAATGCCTATCTCATCATCTTCTTCGGTATCAAGATTCAAAAGGATATCTCCCTCTAAAAGATCTGGACTAAGACCTTTAGCTCCGGTCATTCCAGTTTCTTCGTCTATGGTAAAAAGAGCCTCGAGCGCAGGATGTTCTATAGAATCACTTTCCAGTATAGCCTTCATAGTGGCTACACCAAGTCCGTTATCTGCTCCAA
>CBDTXN010000154.1:0-7086 GCA_965364455.1 uncultured Flavobacteriaceae bacterium | reverse complement strand
TTTCTCCCATGGATTTAACCCATGCTTCTGTTACAGATGCCTCACTATAATCTGTACTTAAAGCATCTTTTACAGCCTGAGGTAATTCCTGAATATCTACACTCGCAAATTCCTCCTGCTCCATTTCAACAGCAGTCTCTGCAACCGCCATTTCATCATCCTGAGCCTGCATTTGAGTAGCAAAAAACATAGCTCCCGTCATTATCATACTTAGTGCAATCCTTTTCATAATTTGTTGTTTTATTGATCTTTTCTTGATCAGGTTATTATGTCTAAATAGATAGAATAATTATGCCATTTCTTACAGATTAACCTAAACACCTGTGAAATAACCATCTACAACTTGTTCAGATTATTTTATTCACAAAATATTATGTAGAAAAACAAGAAATTTTCAACATGTATTGTAGAATTTCCTCCTCATACCATAGTGTAATTCAGGTCAGGAAATGTTTTAAAATAGAAAAGGCTCCCATAAAGGAGCCTTTTCAATCCGAAAATCTAAATTATAAAACAGAATAAATTAGTTAGTTGTTAATTTATCCTATTCCCAATACTAACCTACTTATTACATTGTAAAAACCGTACCACCAACAAAATATCGGACTCAAAAACCCTATGTATCTGTAATACATGTTTTTAGGAGTTTATTGAGAATTACAGCATCAGGATTTTCTGTGGATTTAGGTGTAGACTGGGTATTAAATGTGGGGAAAAAATACCTGAAGTGGAAGTAACCAAAAGTCTATGAAATAGAAAAGGCTCCGAGTGGAGCCTTTTCAATCCGAAAATCTAAATTATAAAATAGAATAAATTAGTTAGTTATTAATTTATTCCATTCCCAATACTAACCTATAAAATACATTGTAAAAATCGTACCATTACAGGAAACATCCCCCTTTTTTGCGAAAAAGCCCGTAAAATAAGAGAATTATAATTTTTGCCATTTTCCCTCACCACAGAATTCCACAAAAATTATGTAGAACTTGATTCTCAGTTGGGTAGAAATTCCCCAATTTTCTATTTTAATGGGTCCTTTCTACTGGCCTTGATCTCAGACTTTTTCTTTTTTGCTTTAAGCCGTTTGATCTTAGAAGCCATGGTTGGTTTTGTTTTTTTTCTTGGTTTTGGCCTTTTTAGTGCTTCTTTGATTTCAAACAGAAAATTCTCAGTTACAATTTCTTTGTTTGTATGCTGGCTTCTGGAATCTTCACTATTCATTTTAAGAAAGCCTTCTTTATTAACCCTACCGCTTAATTTCTTTAGAATGCGAAGCTTTTCTTTTTCTGATAATCCTTCAGAATTTTCAATATCAAAACTTAACTCCACCTTAGTGGCAGTCTTATTTGCATGCTGACCACCGGGACCGGAACTTCTCACGGCTTTGTAGTCGAGTTCGGTTAGAATAAGTTCCTGGTTCATATTATTGAGCCTGGTGGGATTCTTTTAATAAATCTGAAACTGTTTTTACAGGATTGAAGGTTTCCACAGGTACTTCCACAAAGATCGTATTCCATTTGGCCATTCCACCGTTCCACAATCCTGGACGTTCGAGTGCCTTTAGCGGTTTTCCATCTTTTGTTTTATCTGCAATAAAGCTCATTTCTTCATCTACATAATCATGAAGGTTGTAGCTTTCTCCTTTATGGTCTTTAAGGCTGCATACTATATCCACAGGATTAAAGTGTGTAGCTTCGCGGGCAGTTTTGGCCTGCTCAGGATTATCATTATCTATTTGTGCTCCTTCTATGATCTGTAAAGAGATCGCTCCATTTTTATCTTTGACCAGAAATGGACCTCCTCCTGGTTCCCCTTCATTTTTAACCATCCCGCAAACTCTTAAAGGCCGGTTTAGTTTTTCTTTCAGATATTCAACAAACAGATCCTCATTAGATGAACCTTTTACGAATAGTTCATTATTTAAAAAGTCTTGGATTTCATCTAATTTCTCTGAAGAAACATTTCCTTTTTCGAGGATTTCAAGATAATTGAAAACCTTCTGCTGAACCTGGAAAAGTTTCCCTCCAAGCAATTTCTTATGATCCACAACATCCTGCACCTTATCCTCGGTCACTACATTATCGATATTCTTAACAAATACAACCTCTTCTTCAAGCTGATTCAAGTTCTCGATCAAAGCACCATGACCACCCGGCCTGAAAAAAAGATCACCATCTTCAGTTCTGAAAGGTTCGAAATTATTATCTACGGCGATAGTATCTGTTTTTGGATCCTGGTATGAATATTCGATATTGAATTTCACACCGGTCTTTTTTTCAACTCTTTCCTGAATTTCTCTCCACTCGTTCTGAAATTTCTCTTTATCCCCTTCAGCCACGGTAAAGTGTAGTTTTGCCACTCCATCAACATCAATGAATTTAGCGGCCTCGTAAAGATGCTCTTCAAAAGCAGTGGCAATATGAGTTCCGTATTTGTGGAAAGGCACCAGTCCTTTAGGTAGATTACTTAGGTAAAGCCCATCAGATTCAAGAATTGTCTTTACCAGCATTTTATGCTGGGCATCATGAGAAAGATCTTCGTAGCCAGGATGATTTTTCTTCGCCTTTTCCTTTGCATGCTCATAAAAAGGCAGGTTATTCATATGGTTGAAAAACCTCTGGAGATCTGCATCCTCCTTTTTATCGAGATATTCTCTCAAATCATTCTTATCAGGATCAAATTCATCAGCGAAATTATGTAACGCCTTGAACATCCTTGAAGCAGCTCCGGAAGCCGGAACAAACTTTAAAATACTATGTTTATCTTTTTCTGAATCATAGAATTCTATTAGCTCATGTTTTTCAGTCGGTTCAATTCTGCTTATACCCTTACCAACCGTAGCGGCCTCAGTAATATTTACTTTAATATTACCTCGTTTAAAAATGGCAATCTGTTCTTCAACTTCACTTGTGGTTAATCCTTTTTCTTCTATCTGAAGTATGTCCTTCTCGCTGAAATTCACTTTTTATTGTTTTTTAATAGTTGGTTTATTTTTTTCACTGCGATTTTGAAACGCGTTTCCCGGTCTCCTTTCAAAATAAAATAAGGTTTATGATGTTGTTCAAGAGCATTTTGAAAGCTTTCAAACATACCCTCACGGTCGTGAGGTTTATCCCTTAGATCGTCTGGAGTCCAGGGAACATCAATATACGTTAAAAAGTAGAGATGATAGCGGTTGTTTAACGCATGTTTAAGAAGTTGCGGGTCACAATAACCGTCATAATAAGCTTCAGAATATACTTTGAGTTCGAGAAGATCTGTATCGCAAATTAAAAGCTCACCTGCCGATCTAGCCAGTCTATTTTCTGCCTCCATCTGCCCTTCCGCGATAGGTATGATATCTTTTGGTTCGCAAATACGTTTTTCAGAATCCCAGACTTCCTGAAGATATTCCCGCATGTATTCCTTCACCATCGGGGCATTGAAATATTCTGAAAGATCCTCAGAAAGGGTTGTCTTCCCTGTAGATTCTGGCCCAAAAAGGACTATTTTTATGCAGGACGCAGGTCGTTGCGCAAGTTTTTCTTCCATGCTTTATAACCATATATCGCAATGATGGTGAATACCAGGTATTGCAGACTTGTAAAGGTAAGACCTTTATAAAAATACAGAGGAACCGAAATAATATCCCCTATGATCCAGTAGATCCAGTTTTCGATCTTTCTTTTTGCCATGAGCCACATACCCACAAAAAATATGGCAGTAGTCACCGTATCAACATAAGCGGTCCAGTTATTCCATTTATCGAAATATTCATACACCCCAAAAACAAAAATTAGGGTTGCGATAAATATAAAGACCGATTGAAATTGTTCTTTACGTGTTGTACTGGTAATAGGAGTATAATGTTCCGGATCTACTTTCCGGGTCCAGATATACCAGCCGTAAATGCTCATGGAAAAGTAATAGGCGTTGATCATCATTTCCCCTAACAGTTGCCATTGCCAAAGCAAATAAACAAAGATCATCGTACTAACAATACCAGTTGGGTATACCAGGATATTGTTTTGCTTGGAATACCATACCGATAAGAATCCAAAGATCACGGCTATGATCTCGAGAATTATAAAAAGTGTGGGATATCCGGAATACTGATCAAAGAAAAAATCAAAAATCGGCTGCATACTCGCTACGGTCAGATTTTACGATCTTCACATACATGAGTCCGCGGTCTATGGCTTCAAATGCATTTTTGATCTCTTTATTTAATAATCCCATCACCTCATCGTAATCACCATAAACCTGGGTGCTTAAAGGATTTTCCTTCACGGTTAATCCAGATTCTCTCATCTTTTTAATAAAGTTGATGATGGCTGGTTCGTAATTATCCTGAATAGGAGTAAGTGTAAGTTCTACTGAAATGTTCATTGATTTCTGTTTTCCATTCAAAGTTAGCCAAAACTGAATGGAATATTTGAAATTGATAAAGGACAATTAAGAATTGCTGAAATTGCCTCACCGAGCTTTTCAAAGTGTCCCTCTATTTAATAGAATGAATTCCGATCATATTGCCTTCTGAATCTTTTGCCAAACTTACATAGCCATATTCACCAATAGACATTTTTGGTCTTACTATTTCACCACCGGCTTCCTGAACACGGGCTTCTTCGACACTGCAATCTTCACTATCAAAATAAACAATAGTCGAACTGCCGCCAGCTTCCATGCCTTTAACATGAACCAGGGCTCCAGAGGCTTTACCTTTAGTTTCCATATCTCCCGGGAAAGCAAGCATTTTCAAGCCATCCTCTTCCGGATTACCAATTTCAGATAATTTAGTTTTAAATACTTTCTCATAAAAAGATTTTGCCCGATCCAGATCGTTCACATAGATCTCAAACCAAACTACAGGATTGACGTTTTTCATAATTTATTGATTAGGAATTAACCATTCCTAATTTAAGATTTTCGCCAGCAGTTTTAAAAGAAGTGTTTTTGCTGATTTTTCGTCAATAAAAAATTGCCGTACTGAGCCTTTTGAAGTGAATTTAATCCTGAAAAGAATCATTTTCAAAAGCGGTTCCTATTACCACAAGGTCTGCCCCCGCTGCATAGGTTTTCTGAAGTTGCTGGGTGCTTCGAATCCCACCTCCTACGATAATTGGAATATCCAGAACAGATTTTACAGACTGAATTATTTCCGCAGAAACAGGGTTTTTCGCTCCACTCCCTGCTTCCAGGTAAATAAGTTTTTTTCCGGAATACTGGCCCGCTAAGGAGGTATTTACAATTTGCTGAATATTTTGCTGATCCAGTGGTATGGTATTACTCACTTTTTGCACGGAAGTTTCCCGACCTCCATCGATAAGAATATAACCTGTGGGAATAACTTCAAGATTTGTATTTCGGATCTTATCTACAGAACGAACCTGCTGATCGATTAAAAATTCAGGATTCCTTCCGGATATAAGGCTTAAAAAAAGCAAGCCATCTGCATAAGAAGAGATCTGACTATGATCTCCAGGAAAAAGAATGATCGGTAACCCGCAATAGCTTTTAATAGCTTTCACTACCATACAGGTTCTACCCTCTTCTACGGTGCTGCCACCAACAAATAAATGAGTGGTCTCTTTTGGTAATTTCTGAATGAATTCTGCAACTCTATCTTCATCGAATTTATCTGGATCTATCAAAACAGAAAGTAATTTCCGGTCTTCAAAAGCTGCCTGCTGAATCTCTTCCAGGTAGGATTGAACTTGGATCATTAAGCTTTGGCTTTAGAATTTGAAGGCATAGCATAAACACAGGTAAAATTTTCGAATTCAAGGAATTTCACATCAAACCAGTCGTCAAGACCATTATAGCGCACATGAGTGGTGGTTTTAAAATCGTCGAAGTCGAAATCTATCACATTGATATGCTGCAAAAATCCAACTCCCGGTTGTGCTATTATTTTATAAACAGATTCCTTGGCTCCCCAAACGATGGTCAGTTTCCGAATTAAAGCATCTTCATTTGCCAGGGTATGATATTCTTTTAAAGGAGTGAATTTATTGGCAATTTTCAGGATCTTTTCGCGCTGTTTTTCGATATCTATTCCAACATCCTTATCACTGATGATGATTGCAGTAAAATTAAAAGAATGGGTTATGGAAATATATTTATCGTCCTTTAGATGTGGCTTTCCATGATCATCATAGTAAAGGTCGTGATCTGTATACCCAGCTTCAGCCATCAAATGCCTGATACTCATAAAACCACGACGATGGATTTCAGATTTCATACCATCAACTCTTTCCCGGCAATGATCTGTTAATTCAACACCATCAGAAAGCCAGTCAAAAGATTCTTCCACCTTCCAAATGAAGACTTTAGTACGTTCATCAACTGTTATTGTTTTAAAAAGAGGCATAAAATTTCTAAGCTTTTCCTTATTTTTGCAAGCACAAAAATTGCTAATATTCAAATATAATAATATGTCGACTAAAACAGTACCGTATACCGCCTATAAAGTAAAAGATATTGAGCTTGCCGAATATGGACGCCGCGAAATAGAACTTGCTGAAGCAGAAATGCCAGGTCTTATGGCGCTTCGTAAAGATTACGGAGAGTCTAAGCCATTGAAAGGAGCGAGAATTGCGGGATGTTTACACATGACTATTCAAACTGCTGTTCTTATTGAAACTCTTGTTGAGCTTGGAGCAGATGTTACCTGGAGTTCATGTAACATATTTTCCACTCAGGATCATGCTGCAGCGGCTATTGCTGCTGCCGGAATCCCAGTTTATGCCTGGAAGGGAATGACTGAAGAGGAATTTAACTGGGGTATTGAGCAAACCCTTTTCTTCGGAGAAGAGCGCACGCCACTAAATATGATCCTTGACGATGGTGGAGATCTTACAAATATGGTTCTGGATGAATATCCTGAATTAGGAAAAGGCATCAAAGGTCTTTCTGAAGAAACTACCACTGGAGTTCACAGATTATATGAGCGCATGAAAAAAGGAACTCTTCCTATGCCTGCGATCAATGTGAACGATTCGGTTACAAAGTCGAAATTCGACAATAAATACGGATGTCGCGAAAGCGCTGTAGATGCGATTCGTCGTGCTACAGATGTAATGCTTGCAGGTAAACGTGTGGTTG
>CBDTXN010000153.1:0-7161 GCA_965364455.1 uncultured Flavobacteriaceae bacterium | reverse complement strand
TTTAAAAAATAATAAACTGATAATCAATACATTAGATTTATAGTGGTTTATGCCTCGTTACTTTCTGCTGATGTCAACTTAGCCTAATAGCTGAAATTAGTATTAAACCAACCAAAATCAAAAGTTATGAGTAATGCAGTTATTATCACCGTTAAATTGAAGAACTCTAGTTCTAATCCACCTCTTTTAGAACTTAGTGACTCCAGGGGAAATAGGCCTGGAAATGAAGATCTAGTTACTTTCGTTCATCCTGGTAATATAATTACCTGGGTTAGAGATGGGAGTTCAGGTATAAGCGAATTGACAGATATCAGACTGAAAAATGAAGAATATGGAATAAACCTTCTGGAAAGTTCCATAAAAAGAAACGAAGAATTTTTACAGGGAAGAATTGTTGGGAAACAAATGTCTAAATGTGACAGGATGGTATATAAAATCGGGTTTAAAATCTTCGGTGATGAAAATGAATACTGGAGTGACCCGGTAATACAAATGGAATAATAGGATGAAATACATGCCAGGGCATATTTTTCTTATTTGTATGCTTTTATATTTTTTCGCAGTTACAGAGGCTGCCGCACAAAGAGATGTTGAGCTGGCAGACAGTCTTATTGTGGAATATGAAACCGGAAAAATTAGTGAGGATGATCTGGCTGTTTTAGATGCAATTGCCAGAAATCTAAATGATCCTGATAGGAAAATGAAATATGCGGAAATTCTTATCCGTAAAGCTATGGCCGATAATGGCAGTAATTCTTATTTGAGAAGTGGATATCTTCAGAAAGGAAATGCTTTTCAGTTAAAAGGTGATTATGCAGATGCATTGGAGGCCTATTTTAAATGCCGGGATTATGCCATTACAGATAATGATAATGAGGGTATAGCAACTGTTACAATTTCTATTGCTGACACCTATTCCATGATCGGAAATTTTGAGACTGCAAATGAATATTATCAGGATGGTATTGAAGCTCTTAGAAAAACTGGAGATAGTATTCTTATTGCAATTTCCCTTAATAATGCTGGAGATTTTGCTAATAAAGCAGGGTTTTATCCAGAGGCTCTGGATTACCTGGACGAATCTCAGGAAATTTTCACTAGAAAGAATCACCAAATAGGAATGGCCTATTCCACCGGAACTAAAGGGATGGTTTATGCTAATCAAAACAAGGACTCATTGGCCAGGATTAATATGAACCAGGCTATTGATATGCTCGAAGAACAAAAACAGTTTTACCCTATATCTGAATTTTTAATTAGTATATCTAATATTTATGCCAAACAGAATGAAATGGATCTTGCTATTTCCTATGCTGCAAGAAGTTTGAACCTGGCCAGGGAATATAACTTAAAAGATCAGATAAGTGAAGCTAATTTCCAGCTTTCGAAACTATACCAACAGCAAGATAATTATGAAATGGCCTTTAATTATTATACAGACCATATCAGCTACAGGGATAGTATTAATAATATTGGTGCCGTTCAGGAAATGGCTAGAATCCGGACAGATAATGAGATAGCTAATAAGCAGGCAGAAATTGATCTTATGGAGCAGCAAAAAAAGACTCAACAAGTGATTGGGATTGCAACCGCCGTAGCTCTTATTTCAATCATTGTTATCGCTATTGGTCTATACCGAAGGAATAGGTATATAAGTAAAACCAGGAGGATCATCGAAAAGGAAAGAAACAGATCTGATAAACTTTTACGGAACATCCTTCCTGAAGAAACTGCGGAAGAACTTAAAAATGCCGGAAAAGTGAGATCTAAAAAATTTGATTCGGTAAGTGTTCTTTTCGCTGATATAGTTGGCTTTACAAAAATTTCAGAATCTTTAACACCCGAAGATTTGGTTGAAAAAGTAGATAACTATTTTTCAAAATTTGATGAATTCACGGAAAAGTATTCCCTTGAAAAGATAAAAACCATGGGAGATTGCTACATGTGTGCGGCTGGTTTACCTTTTGCTTCAAAAGATCACGCTACCAATATTATCATGGTTGGTTTTGAAATGATCGCTTACATGGAAGAAATGAGGATGAAAAATGAAGAACTTCGAAATTTTCATTTAAGGATAGGAGTAAATTCCGGCCCAGTCGTAGCCGGGGTAGTGGGCAGCAAAAAGTTCAGTTATGATATATGGGGAGATACTGTAAACATAGCTTCACGAATGGAGTCGAGTTCAGAAATGGATAGAATAAATATCTCTGCCAATACTTATGAACTTATAAAGGACGATTTCGAGTGTGAATATCGTGGTGAAATTGAAGTAAAAAATAAGGGAACCATGAGAATGTATTATTGGAAGGATATTAAAAATAATGCCCTGCGTGATCTAATGGAAAAACCTTCAACCCAAATGGCAGGTAAAACAGGTTAGCTACATACTAAGTTTACTGTTTTTCCAGTACTTTTTCAAAACAACGGCTATTACTCATATTTTCATAGGGAGGATACTTCGCGGTCTCCCGGTAATTATTACGTTTATATAAGCCTATCGCTTCAATCTGTCGGATACCTGTTTCAAGAATACATTTTTGATAACCTAATTCTAGAGCCCATAATTCCAGGATCTTGAGAATTTTGCTGGCATAACCTTTATTTCGGGCTTCGGGGATGACGTACATTCTTTTGATCTCCATAGTACCTGAAGCATATTCTTTTATCGCTCCACAGGCAACTGCTTCCTTATCCTTGTATAGCAGAACTACATGATTTATCTTATCGAGTTTATTGAACTGATCATAAAAATCATGTTCGTCCCCGTCGCAAACAGCCAGATAAGCATCTAGTTTCTGCACAAGTTTAATAAAATCTGAATCGTCTGAATTGGTTCTTTTTATCCTGATCATTCCGTGTTTCCTATTATGAATTGAATTTACAAGATACTTTCAAATTTTAATTATGCCTGTAACTCGATTAGTGAAAAAACATTTCGTAGATCTATAAGTGTCAGATCCCAAGAATGTACAACCTTAAAATTAGACTAATAACAGACCGTATGAATTTTTTACATACGGTCTGTTAATTTAAATAAAGGCCTTTCAATTACACTGAGAAGCTTCTACCAGTTATTTGAAATTTTATGATTTCATTGGCGGCTTAAGCTGTCAGTGCTTTTTAGCTTTATAAAAACTTAAAATTTTTAAAATGAAAAAAATATCAATTTTGATAGCCGCATGCTTAAGTGTTGGTTTGCTAAGCTGCCAGGAAAAGAAAGAAGATGAGAAAAATGAAGTTCCAAAGGCAGTAGAAGTGGCTTTTCAGAAAAAATATCCTGGAGAAAATGATCCCGATTGGGAACAGGATGACCACGGATATTGGGAATCACATTTTGAGATAGACGGGGAGAAGTACAGAGCTGATTTTAATGCAGATGGTACCTGGGTAGAAACCGAAAATGATATTAAAAAGAAGGAACTACCGGAAGCTATTCAAAAGGCTATAAAGGAGAATTATGCAGATTACGAGATCACTGAAGTAGAGCATGTACAAAATGCAGAAAAGGGGGAATTCTTTGATGTAGAGTTTAAACAAAAGGGAAAGAATAAAGATGTAATGTTCCGAAAGGACGGGACAGAGATCCAGGAATAGTTTAATGAGAAAGCAATTCGGAGCAAAACCTAAGAAAAGAGACCTGGAGAGGTATTCAAAATCTGAAAACTGGCGTGGCGGTAGGTTTTTAAACCTTGAAAAAACCGGTATGTCTTTAAATATTCAGGATATCCCGAAGCTTTTATATAAGCAATTTTGCGAAAAAGCAGGGAGGGAGCCAGAGAGGCCTATTCCTATTGTTCCCTTCGATAAAAGTGATTTTCTTAAAGATTCGGAAAGAACAAGAATGATCTGGTATGGACATTCGGTCTTGCTTTTCAGGATAAATAATCAGACGATCCTGATAGATCCCATGTTTGGTAATAATGCTGCTCCAATATCACCATTTTCTATCACGAGATTTAGTAAAAATGTTTTAAATATAATCGATGATCTGCCAGAGATCGATCTAGCGCTCATATCTCATGATCATTACGATCATCTTGACTATAATAGTATTAATAAGATCGGTTCAAAAGTCCGTAATTTTGGAGTTGCTTTAGGAGTCTCGAGACACCTCCAGAAATGGAATATTGCTCCAGAAAAGATAAGGGAATTTGATTGGTGGGATAAGGTTAATTTTGAAGGAATAGAGATTACTTTTACCCCTACCAGGCATTTTTCTGGTAGAGGGCTGCAGGATCGTGCAAAATCCCTTTGGGGTGGATGGAGCTTCAAAACCAATCATGAAAATATCTGGTTTAGCGGTGATAGTGGTTATGGAGAACATTTTAAAGAAATAGGAGAGAGGCTGGGGCCTTTTGATCTGGGTATAATGGAATGCGGACAGTATAACGAGAAGTGGCATCAAATTCATATGTTCCCGGAAGAAAGTATTGAAGCTGCTCTGGATGCAAAAGCTAAAAAGATCATGGCCGTGCACTGGGCAGGTTTTGCTTTGGCTCAGCATCATTGGAAAGATCCCATAGAGAGATTTCTGTTTAAAGCGGAAAAAGAGGATATTCCTATGCTTAAACCAAAACCTGGGGAAATATTTGATGTTGCTACTAAGCATTCCCGTAATTGGTGGGAAGATTTTGATTAAATTATTCAGAATTAATTATGGATAATCTTCAGAAAATAGGCTTTGGCGGAGGATGTCACTGGTGTACTGAGGCTGTTTTTCTAACCATAATAGGAGTGAAGCAGGTTGATCAGGGGTTTATTTCCGTTGAAAAGAACCTGGAAAATTTTTACGAAGGTGTTATAGTTTATTATGATCAGGAAACTATAGGTCTGGAAATATTGATCGAGATCCATTTACGAACTCACCAGAGTACTTCCAACCATAGTATGCGATCAAAATATCTTTCGGCAGTTTATGTTTTTGAAGAAGAGCAGAAAAAATTGGCTGCTGAAATTCTGAAAAAACTTCAGAAAAATTTTCATAGAAGAATAATTACCGAAGTATACGATTTTGGGGATTTCAAACCTTCACGAAAAGAGATCAGGAATTATTATAAAACAGATCCAGAAAGACCTTTCTGTAAAATGTATATCGATCCAAAATTAGAAAAGCTTAGGCAAAACTTCGCTAATCACTTAAAATGAGATCATTAATAAAGAATAACTTCCATTTTTTTCTACTTTAATTAAAGTAGAAAGTATAATTTTATAGAAATATAGGTGTTAATTACGGCATAGATGAGCGAGGGTGCAGATTGTAAAAATGTATCTTTTATCTTTAAACGTACTCCAAACCCCAGTATCATTAGGGCAGATAATCCTATAGCAGACAGGATGCATAAAACGGGAGAAAAATAAAAACCTGTGATAAGTCCAACGCCTCCGATTATTTGTAATGCCCCCACAAGTTTCAATTGCCTGCTAAGACCATATCGTATGAATTCGTTTCTCATATGTTCGGTAAAAAAACAGCTGATACCGAAGAATAAGAACGAAATTGAAGAAAATATTACCAGAAAATCAAGAAACGTCATATTTATAAATTAAGAATTGAATTAAAGTTGAACTCATTCTTGTTGCAATGGAATATTACGACAATTAAAGCATGGAATTAAATAAAGTGAGGTTATAATTACTAATTCAAAATACCAGGTATGTTACAAAATGTTTTATTAGAACGTGAAATTTATTCTTCGGAAGAACATAAAATGACCCAGAAAATGATCCAGGATTTCATTCAAAATGAGATTATTGATCATGTAGAAGAATGGGAAAAAAACGGAATGGTTAGCCGGGAAATATGGGAACGTGCCGGTGAATTGGGATTGTTATGTATTGACATGCCTGAAGAATATGGAGGTGGAGGTATGGATTTCAGCTTTAGTGCTTTATTCATAGAAGAACTTGCGAAAAAAGGAATTACCGGGCCTGGATTTTCTTTGCATTCAGATGTTATAGCACCATATCTTCTAAAATACGGCACAGAGGACCAGAAGCAAAAGTATCTTCCGAAAATGGCTATTGGAAAAATGATCACCTCCCTTGGAATGACAGAGCCAGACTGTGGGAGTGACCTTCAGGCAATAAAAACAAAAGCGGTAGATAAGGGAGACCATTATGTAGTAAACGGACAGAAAACATTTATTACGAACGGTTATATGAGTGACATGTCTATTGTTGCCGTAAAAACCAATAATGGAACTGAGAAGGAAGGTGTGTCCTTATTGATTATGGAAAGCAATTATGAAGGTTTTGAAAAAGGAGTCCCTTTCAAGAAAATTGGTATGAAAGGCCAGGATACTTGTGAAATGTTCTTTGATAATGTCAATGTTTCAAAAGAAAATTTACTGGGAGAAGAAGGATCAGGTTTTAAAATTATGATGAAAGAATTAGCCAGAGAGCGTTTAATTGTCGCGCTAAATGCCATTGGCGGAGCTGAAGGTGCCATAGAAAATACTATTGAATATACATCAACCAGGAAGGCTTTTAAACAACCCATCGGCGCATTCCAGAACACTCAATTTAAACTTGCCGAATGTGCAACCCAGTTACAGCTACACCAGGCATTTTTAGATCGCTGCACCTTATTATTAGCCGATCATAAACTAACTGCAGAAAGTGCTTCGATAGCGAAGTATTCAGCAACAGAAATGCATAATAAGGTCGTCGATGAATGCCTTCAGTTATTTGGAGGTTATGGATATATATGGGATTATCCAATTGCACGTATGTACGCAGATAACCGTGTAGCCAGAATTTACGCCGGAACTAATGAGATCATGAAAATTTTGATCGCGCGCGGACTGTATAGAGAGTTATTTCAGGAAATGAAAGCAACAAAAAAAGATATGGTGACTTAAAATACTTTTGCATAAGGTACATCTGAATTTTAAACCGCAATAATTTTATTTAAATCCGTCTAAGGCAACGGAATCAGTTAGAATGTATAATTGTTCAAAATCATACATATTTAAGAAGAGACCAATTAAAAGATGTGGATTTGAATTATTAGGCAGCATTCTTTAATTATTAGATATAAGACATTTGAACTATAATTTATATTATGTAAAATAGAATATTTGGTATACTGTGTTCATATCACCTTTCACCAACCTTTTGATTTTTATTATCTATAACCCTTTACTTAAATTGTATAATCCT
>CBDTXN010000152.1:0-7210 GCA_965364455.1 uncultured Flavobacteriaceae bacterium | reverse complement strand
TGATGACTTTAAAAGCGCAGATTTCGCCATAAATTTTTTGAATTATTTTGATAAAGTGGAGCAAAAATACGCTTCCTTCTAATTTTTAACAAACTTTGACTGCCTTTTTCCCGACAATTTAGAACTAATTTAAAGTACTTTATAATTTGTTGAATCTTTGAATTAGAGAGGCTTGCAGATTAGACTATTAAACACTTCTTAATGCTGATCTCAAATAGGGAAACTATGGTTTTGGCAAAAGCTTAACTGCTCTAAATCTTCAATTTTTGTAATTTCATTTTTAATCAACCCCTACTATGAAAGAAAAAATAAATGAAGTTATAAGGTCGATGTCTGAAGCATTTGAAGGTGAGCCCTGGTACGGTGATTCTGTAATGAGAAAACTTGAAAATGTTCCTTATGTGATAGGATATAAAACCTGCATCCCAGAATCTCATAGTGTTTCTCAGATCGTGGGACACCTGATTGCCTGGAAAACCTATGTGGCTGAAAAACTGAACAAGAATAAGGATTACTCCATTAAACTGGATACTGAAGAGGACTGGCCAAATATTGAAGTTCATTCTCGTGAAGAGTGGGAAGAACTTAAGCGGAAATTAGTGGCTGCTCAGTTCAGGATCTATGAAATATTGAATGCCCAGGAAGATGACTCTTTTCTTAATGAAGCAGTAGAGGGAAAAGGTTACGATTATGCATACTTATTAAAAGGTATCATACAACACGATATATATCATATTGGTCAAATTGGACTGATTGAAAGTCAGTTAAAGAAAAAGGAAATTGATTCGGGTGTTTTTAAAACATGAATAAACCGATTTGCTAAATGGAATTTATAGACTACTACAAACTTCTGGAATTGGATAAATCGGCCACAAAGGCTGATATTAAAAAGGCTTACAGGAAGCTGGCCCGTAAATATCATCCAGATCTTAATCCCAATGATAAAGATGCTCAGGCCAGATTTCAGCAAATAAATGAAGCTCATGAAGTATTGAGCGATCCGGAAAAGCGTAAGAAATACGATGAATACGGAAAAGACTGGAAACATGCCGATCAATTTGAGGAGGCTAAAAGGCAACAGGCTGCTTCTGGTGGGTTTGGAGGTGGTTTTGGAGGTGGAGGCCAGTCTCGCACCTATTCCGGAAATTTTGATGATGATACTTTTTCAGATTTTTTCGAACAGATGTTTGGTGGAAGAGCAAGGGCCGAAGGAGCTCATCGAGGAAGACACTTTAAGGGTCAGGATTTTAATGCTGAACTTCAGTTAAGACTTAGTGATGTCTATGAAAAAAAGAAGCATACCCTTACTGTAAATGGTAAAAATATCAGGCTTACTATTCCGGCTGGAGTAGAAAATGGACAGACCATAAAAATCAAAGGTCATGGTGGTCCAGGAGTACAGGGTGGCCCTAAGGGAGATCTTTATATAACTTTCAATATTTTAAATGATACATCCTTCCGCAGAGAAAAGGAAAATTTATATGCTACAGAGGATATTTCTTTAACAACCGCAGTTCTTGGGGGAGAAATACAGGTTAAAACGTTCACCGGTAAGGTTAAACTTAAAGTTAAGCCCGGCACCCAAAACGGAAGTAAGGTGAAATTGAAAGGGAAAGGTTTTCCGAAGTATAAAAAGGAAGGCCAGTTTGGAGATCTCTATATAACGTACAAAGTGGAAATGCCGGATAATTTAACCGAAAAGCAAAAAGAACTATTTCAGGAACTAAAAAATACGGGATTATGAGAAATGAAGACCTGATTCCTGCAGAAGAGATTTGTGTACGCTATAAAGTGGAGCGTCATTTCATTAGCTCGCTTTCTGAAAGCGGTATTATTAAGATCGTGACAGTTGAAGAAACTGAATATATACATTGTGATCATCTCGCCGATTTTGAGAAAATGATGAGGTTGCACAAGGAACTAAATATTAACCTGGAAGGGCTCGAGGCTATCAGCCATCTTTTAGAGCAGATAAATCAACTTCAGAAAGATAACCGGCAATTGAAAAACCGTCTGGGACTTTACGAGTAAAACTTTTTAATTATAATCTTGAAAAATAAAGCATTAACTCTTCAGGATCGTCGGGTAGTCTGATCCTCTCTTTAAAAATGAAACCCAGTTTTTCAAGAAGTTTCCTGGAGCTTTTATTTCTCTCGAGTGTAATTGCGCTAAGTTTTTCTATTCCGAAAACCTCACTCGCAGCTTTTTTCAATTCTGCCGTCGCCTCAAAGGCATAGCCTTTATTTTCAAATTCAGGCAGGAAGGCAAAACCAATATCTATTTCGTCAAGCCCTTCACGGTCATATAAACCGCAAGATCCTATTTTGTTATTATCAGATTTTCTAATGATCGTGTAATTCGAAAAACCAAGTTTTTCCAGCTGTGGGATCATTCTGTCTGCTATATAATCTTCAGCGTCCTTGATATCTTTTACGTCGCGGTCGCCAATAAAATTTAACCATTTTGGGGTATTAAGCAATTTGAGGATAAATGCACTGTCCTCTTTTTGGGTTGGCCTTAAAAAGAGCCTTTCGGTTTCAAAAGTGTAGTAATTCTTCATTGGTTGGCAGGAAAACCCGCTATTAGAATAAGTATTTCTAAAATAGTAAATCTTTGCATCGCTTAAAATTTTAAATGCCTTTTATAGGTATTGCATTTAAATCCTTTAATTTTGAAAAAATCGAAAAGACAGATATATGAAATATGATAGAATAGATTCAAAACTCTTTATAAAAAACCGCAAAAACTTCATGCAAAAGATGAAGCCGAAAAGCCTGGCGGTTTTCAATTCTAACGACATTTATCCGATTGGTGCAGATAGCACAATGCCATTTGAACAAAACCGTGACCTATTTTACCTTAGTGGAGTAGATCAGGATGAAAGTATATTGGTGCTTTTCCCGGATGCTCCAGAAGAGAAACATCGTGAAATACTTTTTCTTACTGAAACCAATGAGCATATCGCTGTATGGGAAGGTGCCAAACTTACTAAAGATGACGCTTTTGAGGTGAGCGGTATCAAGACGGTTTACTGGATGAAAGATTTTGAAAAGATCTTTTTCGAGGTTATGACTCAGTGTGAAACTGTTTATTTAAATACAAACGAGCACTACCGTGCAAATCATAAAACTCAGACCAGGGATGATAGGTTTATCAAGTGGTGTAAGGAGACCTATCCTGCGCACCAAGTGGCTAAAGCTAATCCAATTCTTCAGAGATTACGTTCAGTAAAAGATCCTATTGAACTTGATCTAATGCAAAAGGCTTGTGATATTACTGATAAGGCCTTCAGAAGAACTCTAAAATTCGTCAAGCCTGGAGTTTGGGAATATGAGATCGAAGCGGAATATTATCATGAGATGATAAGAAATCGCTCAAGAGGATTTGCTTATACTCCGATTATCGCCAGCGGTAAAAATGCCTGTGTGCTTCATTACATAGAAAACAGGCACCAGTGTAAAGATGGAGATCTAATACTTTTAGATACCGGTGCAGAATATGCCAATTATGCCAGTGATCTTAGTAGAACAATTCCGGTATCAGGAAGATATACAGACAGGCAAAAACAGGTATACAACGCAGTAAATAAAGTAAAGAAAGAAGCAACCAAAATGCTTGTTCCTGGAACCATGTGGAAAGAATATCATGTTGAGGTTGGAAAGATGATGACTTCTGAGCTATTGGAGCTTGGATTGTTGGATAAGGCAGATGTTCAGAATGAGGATCCGGACTGGCCGGCTTACAAAAAGTATTTCATGCATGGTACTTCTCATCATATTGGGCTGGATACCCATGACTACGGAATTCTTACCGAACCAATGCAGGCAAACCAGGTGTTTACCGTAGAGCCCGGTATTTATTTACCAGATGAAGGATTCGGAATAAGACTTGAAGATGATGTGGTGATCCAGGAAAAAGGAGAGCCATTTAACCTGATGAGGAATATCCCAATCGAGATCGAGGAAATCGAAGATATCATGAATTCTTAGTTCTTAGAGACTTAAAGAAAATTTAAAGTTTAAAATTTGCCGCGAATTCAGGAATTTCTTTTCCTGGATCCGCGGTTTTTTATTTTTAGAAAATGAGTGGAATAATATATAAGGGAGCGAAGATCCATTACAAAGTTGAAGGCTCAGGTGAAAAGGTTCCCCTGGTGCTTTTACATGGATTTTTAGAAGACTTGGAGATCTGGAGCGAGATTGTTAAAGAACTCCAAAAGGAACGGCAGGTTATTTGCATTGATCTACCCGGACATGGAAGATCGGATGGGATTGCAAATGAACACTCCATGAAATTGATGGCAGACGCAGTTCGTGAGGTGTTGAAAAGCCTTGAAATCACTGGGTTTAGTATTGCCGGACATAGCATGGGAGGATATGTAAGTTTGGAATTCTTGAAAAATTTTCCTAAGATGTTGAAGAGTGTTATGTTGATAAATTCAACACCACTTGAGGATACTGTGGAAAAGCGGGAAATACGTGAAAGATCTGTTAAACTGGTCGGGAAAAATAAAGAGGCCTATATAAGCATGGCTATTTCAAATCTTTATTCTGAAAATTCTAAAAAAGAATTGGCTGCAGAAATTGAAGATTTAAAAGCCAGAGCCTACAAAATGAAGGCTGAAAATATTCAGGCGGCATTAATTGGTATGAAAAATCGTACAGATTATTTAGAGGTTCTGAAAGGCTTTGAAAAACAGAAGATTATTGTTGCTGGTCTGCAAGACCCTATAGTCGATACTTTAGAGATAGAGAGGGTTGCCAGAGGATGTGACTGTGAATTACAAATCCTACAAAATGGCCATAATTCCTACATGGAAGACCCTAAAATTTTAACACAAATTATGCATTTCATCGATTAATTAACGCTTTTTGTCGAATCATTAACTAATTTTTATACTTTAGTAATCTAGAAACCAGAATTTTAACCTTAACATGAGAAAAGAACAATCAACTTACTTTTCATTAGCCAGGGTTTATTGCAGCATTTTTGGGCATAAATTAAGAGTGTCAAAAAACATTACCAACCACGTGCATGAGTACCAGTGTAAAAAGTGTGGAATGGAAATGACTGATACTGCAGACGGCCTTTTGGCAAGACTTACCCCAAAATTTAAAGAGACCAATGCTTATCTCGCGCAGATTCATGAAAGGCGCAAGAGGGTATTTTTGGCTAAAGCCTCTTAGTCCTCTTTATTTTCCATTGAATTCCAGCCCCTCGCGATCAACGGTAGTTTTTGGTTTGCTCTGGTAACCAGGTGCATTCCTTCGTTTTCCTCGGTCATATGACCAACAACCGTTAAGTGTGGATTCCCCTTAATTTTATCAAAATCGTCCTGTGAGATCGTGAATAGCAATTCATAATCCTCGCCACCGCTTAATGCGATCATGGTACTGTCTATTTCAAATTCCTCGCAAACTGAAATTACTGCTGGATCCAGCGGGATTTTCTCTTCGAAAATATTGGCCCCTACCTTAGATTTTTTACAAAGGTGGATAACCTCAGAGGATAATCCATCACTGATATCGATCATGGAAGTAGGTTTTACTCCAAGGTCTTTTAATAGTGGTGGTATGTCTTTTCTTGCTTCAGGCTTAAGTTGTCTTTCGATCAAATAAGTGTATTGATCAAGGTCTGGTTGAGAATTAGGATTTGCTTTAAAAACCTCTTTTTCACGCTCCAGTACCTGTAGCCCCATATAGGCTGCTCCTAGATCACCCGTTAATACAAGAAGATCATTTGGTTTGGCTCCGTCACGATATACGATCTCCTCTTTTTCACCATGTCCAAGTGCGGTGATGCTAATCATTAATCCCGAAGTTGAAGAAGTGGTATCTCCACCAACAACGTCTACATTATATAGTTTAGAAGCTAATTGAATTCCTGCATAAAGTTCTTCAAGGGCTTCTACAGGAAATCGGTTGGAAACAGCAAATGATACGGTGATCTGTGTTGCTGTTCCATTCATTGCATAAATATCTGAAAGGTTTACCATTACTGCCTTATATCCTAAATGCTTTAAAGGCATATAGGCCAGGTCAAAATGAACTCCTTCCACCAAAAGGTCTGTACTTACAATGGTTTGTTTGTTCTCAAAATCAAGCACCGCAGCATCATCCCCAATAGACTTTATAGTAGATTTCTGCTTTGGGCTGAAGTGTTTGGTTAGATGGTCTATCAAACCAAATTCGCCTAATTCTGAAAGGTTTGTCTTGCTTTCCTGACTATTCTCAAACATGCAATTGAATTTTAGAATGCAAAAGTACGATTATAAAATTCAAAGAAGAAGAATCAGGCAAAAGCTTTAAGAGGAAGCTTACCTGATTCAAAATGTGAGTTTTAGGGTTGTTTGTTGGGATTGACAGGGTCTATCATTCAATTCTTAAAACATATGCTTTGCCTATGGTAAAACACTTGCATTGTAGTATATTTGTGCCCAATTTAGAATTAATCTTTTTAACTTATGATTAAAGTTAGCGAAGAGGCTAAAAGTAAAATTTCCGCCCTGATGACCGAAGAAGGTTTTAATGTCCATGCAGACTATGTTCGCGTGGGTGTGAAGAGTGGTGGTTGTTCTGGTTTATCTTATGAATTAAATTTTGATAAGAGCCAGGCCGAAGGTGATAAGGTCTTCGAAGACAACGATGTAAAAATTGTTGTGGATAAGCGCAGTGTTCTGTACTTGGCCGGAACCATCCTGGAATATTCAGGAGGGTTAAATGGTAAGGGATTCGTTTTTAATAATCCCAATGCACAAAGAACCTGTGGATGCGGTGAAAGTTTTTCACTGTAAAATGTAAACCGTCAATAATCATTGACGTAAATCTAAATTAGAATTAGGAAGAATGGCATATACTGAAGACGATTTAAAGAAAGAGCTCGAAACCAAGGAATATGAGTATGGATTTTATACCGATATAGAATCTGATACTTTTCCTGTGGGCTTGAACGAGGATATCGTGCGGGCAATTTCTAAAAAGAAAGAAGAACCGGAATGGATGACCGAATGGCGATTGGAGGCTTTTCGTGAATGGGAAAAAATGGAGGAACCAGATTGGGCGAATGTTAAGTACCCGAAACCTGATTTTCAGAACATTTCCTATTATTCAGCTCCAAACAAGAAGCCTAAATATGATAGTCTTGATGAAGTAGATCCAGAGTTACTGGACACCTTCAAAAAGCTGGGTATTTCATTGGATGAGCAGAAGAA
>CBDTXN010000151.1:0-7265 GCA_965364455.1 uncultured Flavobacteriaceae bacterium | reverse complement strand
CAATCCATAAATGATTCAGATTTTAAGATCGCCGGAAGTAGATTTTTCGAGATTGGCTGGGCCTGGAAAACCCGTGTTTTCGATGACTCGAACTGGCTTAGACTTAAGTATGGATTTTCATTCATGTTCGATGGTCTAAAACCTACAGATAATCGTTACTATGTGCAGGAAGGAGACGAAACCTTTTTTCAGGAATTTGAGTATGACCTGGATAAATCAAAATTCAGAATGGATAAGCTCGTGGCTCCGGTTCATTTTGAATTTGGACCATCCTCAAAAAAGGAAAGCAAGAATTATATAAGATATTCTACCAAAGGGAAATTTAAAATTGGTCTTGGTGGATATGCCGGGGTTATGATTGGAGAGCGCCAAAAACTGAAATATAAAATAGACGGTGATAAGCAGAAGGATAAATTAAAAGGTGGCTATAATACCAATGATTTTGTATACGGACTTAGTGGTTATTTAGGTTGGGGTTGGGCCACTCTTTACGCCAAGTACGATCTAAACCCGATCTTCCAGGATCCGAATCCTGAGCTACATAATTTTTCAGTTGGACTTCGTTTTGACGTAGATTAATTAGCCAATATAAATTTGTAATTTTGCAGGGCTTTAGAAGTATGAAATTCATATTTTTAAAGCCCTGTCTTTTTTGTTAATTTCAGAAAACTTAAAGAAAAACCAAATCAATTGATCTCAAAATCTACTATAGATAACGTATTCGAAACTGCCCGTGTTGAGGAGGTAATTGGTGATTTTGTTCAGCTTAAAAAATCAGGAAGCAACCTTAAAGGATTAAGTCCTTTTACCGAGGAGCGCACTCCCAGTTTTATGGTTTCTCCCGTTAAGCAGATCTGGAAGGATTTTAGTAGTGGAAAAGGAGGTAATGTGGTTGCATTTTTAATGGAACATGAGCATTTCACCTATCCTGAGGCTATTAAATACCTGGCTAAAAAATACGGAATTGAGATAGAGGAAACGCAACAAAGCGATGAGCAGAAGGAGCAGGCAAATGAGCGGGAGAGCATGTACCTCGTTTCGGAATATGCAAATGAGTTCTTTCAGAAAAGAATGCATAAGACCGATGAGGGGCAGGCAATAGGTTTAAGTTATTTTAAGGAGAGAGGTTTTACTCTTGAAACTATAAAAAAATTCGATCTGGGATATTCTCCAGATGATTGGGAGGTTTTTACCAAAGCCGCGCTGGATGATGGTTATAAACTGGAATATCTTGAAAAGACCGGTTTAACTATTGTAAAAGAGAACAAACGATTCGACAGGTTTAAGGGAAGGGTAATGTTTCCTATTCATTCCATGTCTGGTCGTGTTCTTGGATTTGGAGGAAGGATACTTTCAAATACAAAGAAGGCAGCGAAATATCTTAACTCACCTGAAAGTGATATTTACCATAAAAGTAAAGTCCTTTATGGCATCTACTACGCTAAACAGGCTATTGCCAAAGAGGATAATTGCTTTTTGGTTGAGGGATATACAGATGTTATCCAGTTTCACCAAAGTGGGATAGAAAATACAGTTTCTTCCTCTGGTACGGCGCTAACGCCAGAGCAGATAAGATTGATTAATCGTCTAACTAAGAACATTACAGTTCTATTTGACGGAGATGCCGCAGGAACCAGGGCATCTTTAAGAGGTATTGATCTTATCCTTGAGCAGGGGATGAATGTAAAGGTCTGCCCGTTTCCTGAAGGAGAAGACCCTGATAGTTTTGCCCGTGCCAATTCTGAAGATGAATTGAGGGAGTATTTACAGGAGAATTCTTATGACTTTATTACCTACAAGGCGTCGTTACTTATGGACGAAGCCAAGAATGATCCTGTAAAGAAAGCCGGTCTCATCAGGGATATGGTGAATAGTATTGCCAAGATCCCAGATAATATACAGCGCGAGGTTTATCTTCAGGAATGTTCCAGGATCATGGATATAAATGAAGAGGTGCTGTATGCGACTCTCGCTCAGATAGAGAATCAAGGTTCTAAATCCTCAGGCCAGCCACAGAAGAGAAAAATGGAGGTGGTCAAGGAGAAGGAAGCTCCTAAAGAAAAAGTTGATCAGTTAGATGAGCTGGAAAGAAAGATCATTAGCCTTCTGGTTCTTTATGGAAAAGAAGAAGGGGAGTTTCATGATGTTTTGCTAAAGCAAAATGAGCATGGTGAAATGGTTTATGAATCTGAAGTTCAGGAAGCAAAGGTATTTGAAAAGATCTTTCTTGATCTGCAGGAAGATGAAATTGAATTCACCAATGAAGATTTTAAAGAGTTATTTCTCCTGCTTATTGAAAAATTGAATAGTGAAGATGAGTTCGGAGTAGAAATGATCATTAATAATCTTGAGAAATCTCAGGCCGTTAAGCTTACCGATATATTAATGGAAGAGGAGCAATACGAATTGCATGACTGGGATAGACATGATATTCCGGTAAAGAAAAAAGAGCAGGGTATTTCTCAATATGTGACCCAAACCATTTTATCCCTTAGGAGATATCTCGTGGGAAGAAAGATTAATGAGCTGGTAGAAGAAATGAAAGAGGTGGATTCTGAAACAGGCAGAACCGAAATGATCCAGGAGATAATGAGTTATACCAGTTTAAGTACCATTCTTTCAGACAGGCTCGGCAGAGTTATGTAGTATTTAACTGAAGCAATCTGGATTGAGTGATCAGATCGGCTACATTATCTACCTTTAACTTTTTAAGCAATCTGGTTTTATAAGTACTTACCGTCTTCTCATTTATATCCAAAGCTTCAGCTATATCTTTATTCCTTTTTCCAGAAGAAAGCAGGTTGAGAACCTCAGTTTCTCTCGTGGATAGCTTTTTAAACTTTGTAATTAAACTCTTACCTCGTGAAATTCCGGAATTAAGCTTTTCGGTGATCTTACGGTTTAAGTATATTCCTCCTCGAGCTACCTGATAAATTGCCTTCTCTAAGGTTTCGCTATCGGTATGTTTGGAGATATATCCTGCAGCACCAGCTTTTATAGCACTTAAAGCATACATTTCTTCCGGATGCGAACTAAAAATGAGCGTTTTTACATCTGCATATTCTTGTTTTATACGTCTAATAGCGTTGATCCCGTTTATTTGAGGGAGATCCAGTTCTAAAATCAAAACGTCTGGTGCATCTTTCTCCAACTGATTAAAAAGTTGGGTACCGCTTCCTACCCGTCCCGTTACTTGAAGGGCCGGATTGTTTTGAAGTATACATTTTACACCTTCCAGAATAACAGGATGGTGATCTGCAATTAATACTCGATACATGATTCTAAATTAAAACAAGTCCGGGGGTAACTCGTTGAGTTTGGTTTGATTAACCTAAAATAAGACTTTGACTTTTTAAAAAGTGAATCTGTAGGAGAAATTCGATAAAACGTTTATTTCTTCAGATGAACGGGTATGTTGCAGATCGGTATTGGTTTCATTTTGTGCTGATTAGCAGTGTTTAGTTTAGTGTAGATATCAAAAACAATTCTTTCTCTGCCTTCGAAATCTTTGGCGGTTTTTCCGTTATCAGAATTTTCCATGGCCCATTCCAATTCGTCATAGGAAGCACCTAATTGGTCCTCATCACTTCGACTATCTCCAAAAAGGCCATCGGTTGGAGGAGCTATCATAATGTCGTCAATTATATTAAGGTATTTTCCTAGTTCATAAACCTCACTTTTTACCAGGTCTGCAATTGGGCTAAGATCTACACCGCCATCACCGTATTTAGTGTAGAATCCCACACCAAAATCTTCTACCTTATTTCCCGTGCCTGCTACAAGATACTTGTGAAGGCCTGCAAAGTAGTATAGAGTTGTCATTCTCAACCTCGCTCTGGAATTAGCCAGGGCCAGGTCTAATGAATCGGTTTCCCTATGTTGAGGCATGCTGTCCTTAAACTGTTCGAAAACCGGTGTAAGGTTTATTTCCAGACTGCTTACGTTGGCGAAATTATGCTGAAGTTCCTTTATATGTTTTCTTGCGCGTGAAATTTGATTCTTTCCCTGATGAATGGGCATTTCCAGGCACAAAGTAGGCATTCCGGTCTTAGCGCATAACGTTGAGGTTACTGCAGAATCAATTCCGCCGCTAACACCAACCACAAAGCCGTTCATATTTGCTTTAGTTGCATATTCTTTAAGCCAGTTAATAATATGGTCAGCAACTTTTTCGATCTGCATAATATTGGGTGATTAAGTTTGTAAATAATACCTTTGCCACACAAATCTAATATTTAAAGCCAATTTTTAAAAGGTACAGGCGTTAAAGCCTTCACAATAGAGATTTATGCTGAAGAACTTCTGGTTTTTAATACTGCTCGTTAGCCTTTTTTCCTGTGATAACAAATCTGAAATGGAAGCGCAGATCGAAAAGATCGATGCACCCTTTGAAATGATAAGATTTGATCAGAAATTTGCTGATGCTACAGAGAGAAACCTGCCTGAATTAAAATCTGATTATCCATTCTTATTTCCGGAACAATATCCGGACAGTGTATGGGTTCAAAAATTGAACGATAGTATTCAGGACGAAATTGAGGCAGAGGTTACAAAAGTATTTCCCGAATTTTCAGCAGAAACTGATGAAATCCATAGTCTTTTTCAACATGTGAAATTTTACTTTCCAGATTTTAATATTCCTGATGTGATTACGGTAACCTCTGAGGTAGATTATAAAAATAAAGTGATCTATACTGGAGATTACCTTTTTATATCTCTCGATACATATTTAGGAGAAGAGCACAAATTCTATATCGGGATCCAGGATTTTTTAAAAAAGAATTTCAGGAAAGAACAAATCGTATCTGATGCGGCTTTGGAAATCGGTGAAAATTATGTTCCGAAAGCTGAGTCCAGGACATTTTTAGCGCATATGTTGTATTACGGGAAATTACTGTATTTAAAAGACAGATTCATTCCATTTAAAAGTGATGCCGAAAAAATCGGGTATTCAGAAGAGGAGTTAGAGTGGGCGGCTGCAAATGAGGATCAGATATGGCGATATTTTATTGAGAATGAACTTATCTACGATACAGATTCACAGTTGTATACCCGGTTTCTGTATCCGGCACCATTTTCAAAATTTTATTTGCAACTGGATGCCGAGTCTCCATCGAGATTAGGCCAGTATATAGGATGGAATATTATTCGTGCATATATGGATAAGAATGATGTTTCAATAAAAACAATGCTGAATACTTCAGCCGAAGAAATATTTAATAAAGCGAACTATAAACCGAAGAAATAATGACTCAATTTAAAAAGTCTGATATAAATATAGAGGTGGTTACAGATGAGAACCACGTACCTGAAACCATTACCTGGAGTGCAGAAGATGGAAATATCTATAAGGAAGATGCCAAGGCATTAATGCTTTCTGTGTGGGACAGTAAAGATCAGGAAACGCTAAGGATAGATCTTTGGACCAAGGAAATGCCAGTGGATGAAATGAAGAAGTTTTTTCATCAAACTTTGGTGTCTATGAGTGATACTTATTTCAGGGCTACTCAGGACGATAAAATGCGGGATACCATGAAGGATTTTTGTGATTATTTTGCTGAAAAAACAGAGATCAAAAAAGGCTAATGCAAAAGCTCATCTTTGTATACAATGCCGATTCTGGTAAGCTAAATGCTTTGATGGATTCGCTGCATAAAGTAGTGAATCCATCTACTTATTCATGCAAATTATGTGAGCTTACCCATAATGCGATCGAAGAAAAAAAGACCTGGAAGAATTTCCATAAAAACCTGGAAGTAGAGACCATCTTTCTGCATAAAGATGAATTTTTAAAACAGTATGCTTCGAAATTTGGTCACAAATTCGAGTTTCCAGTTGTTCTTGCTCAGACGAATAATGGTTTGGAAATTTTCTTATCCAAAAATGAATTTGAAGAGATAAATAATCTTGAGATCTTAATTGAAAGGATCGAAAATAGAATACAGTTATATTAGGAAGCTTTAAGCTGCTCGTTTACCTGGTCTATATAATCCAGTACCTCGTCTTTTCCTAAGCCTACTGAAGCTGAAGTTATAAAATACTCTGGCATCTCTTCCCAGGTTTCCAGCATTTCAGCCTTGTAATTTTCAATATTCTTATCCAGTACCTTAGGTTTTAGCTTATCTACCTTGGTGAAAATTATACAGAATGGAATTCCGTTTTCTCCAAGATATTGCATGAACTCCATGTCTATAGGCTGGGGCTTGTGGCGGGAATCTATAAGGACATAAGCACAAACCATCTGCTTCCTTTTTTCAAAATAAGCCGTAATGAATTTCTGAAAAACCTTTTTCGTAGATTTCGAAACCTGCGCATATCCGTATCCCGGTAGATCTACCAAATGCCAATTCTTATTGATAAGAAAATGATTGATCAACTGTGTTTTTCCCGGTTTCGCCGAGGTTTTGGCAAGCGATTTTCTACCGGTAAGCATATTGATAAGGGAGGATTTCCCCACATTACTACGGCCAATAAAGGCATATTCAGGAAGAGTACTGTTTGGGCACAAATCAACTTTTGAGTTGCTCACCACAAATTCAGCGGTCTTGATTTTCATAAAAGCTAATTTAGATATTTCGCTCTTTCAACCATTCGTGTAGTAACTGGTTGAATTCTTCAGGATGTTCCATCATGGCAGCATGGCCACACTTATCTATCCAGTAAAGATCTGCATCAGGTAGAAGGCGCTGAAAATCTTCAGCTACCTCAGGTGGGGTTACCGTGTCATTCTTTCCCCAAATGATGCAAGTGGAAGTTTCCATCTTTGGAAGATCTTTCGCCATGTTGTGACGAATTGCACTTTTAGCAATGGCGAGGGTTTTTACAAGTTTATTACGGTCGCTTACAGTTTGGTAAACTTCATCTACGATTTCCTTGGTAGCTACCTCGGGATCATAGAATACTGCTTCAGCTTTTTTCTTGATAAAATCATAGTCACCCCGTCTTGGGTAACTTTCTCCCATTGCATTCTCGTAAAGTCCGGAGCTTCCTGTAATCACCAATGCTTCAACGGTTTCAGGAAACATTTTAGTCGCTAACAGGGCTATATGACCACCAAGAGAGTTTCCAAGAAGGATCACCTTGTCGAAGCCTTTATAATCAATGAATTCTTTAAGGTATTTTGCGAAGGTTCCTACGCTTGTTTTTAGAAGTGACATTGAATATAGTGGCAGTTCCGGGATAAGTACTTTGTATCCTTTGTCAGGAAAGTAATTGATTACACCATCAAAATTACTGAGGCCTCCCATTAATCCGTGAAGGATAAC
>CBDTXN010000150.1:0-7306 GCA_965364455.1 uncultured Flavobacteriaceae bacterium | reverse complement strand
GGGGAAGTAGATTGTAAGGATTTCATGGAGAAAGCATCCTGGATAGATGAATCAGATCCAAATTATTTTGAAAAACTTGGAGATATTATCCAGAATATAGATCGGGTAGTATCAGATCTTGTTGATTTTATTATTTCAAAGGGAAAGATCCCTGTCATCATCGGAGGTGGACACAATAATGCCTACGGGAATATTAAAGGTGCTGCCAAAGCATTGAAGGAGCCGATAAACATTATAAATATAGATGCGCATACAGATCTAAGACAGCTGGAACATCGCCATAGCGGCAATGGGTTTAGTTATGCGATAGAAGGTCAATACCTTAGAAAGTATTCGGTTTTTGGATTACACAGGAACTATACTCCGGAATATATCTTCGAAGAAATGGATGCTTCGGAAAATTTGAATTTCAGCCTTCTTGAAGATCTACTTAATTCACCGGGAGAAATACCTGGTAGATTTAAAGATATACTAGATGAAACAGGAAGTTCAAAATTTGGGTTCGAGCTGGATTGTGATTCTATTGTAGATTTTCCAAGTAGTGCTAAATCGCCGTCAGGTTTTTCAATAAATGAAGTGCGTAACTTGATAAGACAGGTCTCAAAAAAAGATAATTGTTGTTATTTCCATATATGTGAGGCGGCTCCCAATGAGGATAATGCTTCACAGGTTGGAAAGGCTTTGAGTTATTTTATCAGTGATTTTATTTCGGAAAAATAGATATTGGAAAATATTTATGAATTACGGTCGTAGAACTTTATATTCTTCTTGAGGTTGTCCATCACCTTCAATATCCTCTTTGCTTTGGTATCCTCGGTTTTAGATTTGTAGATCCAGTCCAGGTAGACCTTTTTCTGACCATCGGAAAGATCCAGGAATTTCTTTTCAAGACCTCCCGTTTCTTCCCGAAGACAATCTATGATCTCTTCAGGGACCTGTACCCTGGCTTCATCAGGATATAAAATGATCTTAACATAATCACCGGCTTGCTTTTTTATCTTTTTCCTGATCTCTGCCTTTACTGGAAGAAATACCTTTCCATTTCCCATGGGCATCAATTTATATTGCTTCAATTCGAAATCATCTATACTTCCCTTTACCAATACCCAGCCAAAGGGATTGCTTTTATCCTGGGAAATTTCTGGTATCTCTGCATAGGTCCAGCCACCTTTCCCCTTAAATTTCTCTAGTAGATAATCTGAATCTGCAAGCGTAGATCCCTTGCTCAAGGCTTTCGCACTCATTTTATTCAAGAATATTTTTTATTCTTCAGCAGATAATTTCTGATATACACCATTAGTCCATCCAAAGCCATCCTGGGTTGGATACTCTCCTCCTCCACTTTCCTTCGAAAGATCCTCAACATTATACTTTTCAAGCATCTTGTAAGTACGATTGTATACATCACGATTAAGCTTTAACCATCTTGAACTTATTTCATTGGCAAGACCATCTTTTTTATAATTTTCCAATCCTTTTATGGCCAACCATTGTAAAGGCGCCCACCCATTTGGAGCATCCCATTGTTCCCCGGTATTATAGGGGGTTGTTACTAATCCTCCTGGCCTAAGAAAAGTATTCTCGATCTTTTCTGATACATGTTGGGCTTGCTCTTCCGTAGCAATTTCAAAAAACAAGGGATATACTCCGGCGAGAGATAATTGTTCAGTCTGCCCGGACTTTTTAAAATTATAATCCATAAAATAACCCTCATCTGCATCCCAATGATATTTCAAAATAGCCTCTTTTCTATTTTCAGCCTTAGATCTATGTTCTTCCGCCAAATCAGAATTATTATTGATCTCAGCAGCTTTAGAAATGGTCATTTCAAGATTATAGAGCAAGGAATTTAGATCTACGGGTACAATATCGGTAGTATGAATTGTTGATAGATCAAATTCGCCATCGGAACCTCTTTCCAGCCATCTGCTTGTAAAATCCCAACCAGATTCGGCTCCTGCCCTTAGATCTCTGTAAACCTCTTCTTTGGTTAGATCGGGATTTTGAGCAACTGCTTTTTCAGCTGTTTTAATATCCTCCCGATAACTCTCAGGTCGTGGAGTGGCATTATCATCCCAATAACGGTTTAGAACTTCCCCATCGGGCATCTTTACCAATCTTCTATATGTGTTTTCGCCCTCGAGTCTACTTATTCCATTCATCCAGAAATCATATTCTCTTTTCAGCTCAGGTAAATATTTGGCATAAATCTCATCCCCCCTGGCCTGCGCAAGAACTTTTACCATCATCGCAAAGAATGGAGGTTGCGACCTTCCTAGGTAATAGGTTCTGTTCCCGTTCGGGATAAAACCATATTCATTAATGAGATAAGCGAAATTATCTACCATATTCTGAATGGTTTCAACTTCCCCATCCTCCAATAGACCTAGCATGGTAAAGTAACTATCCCAGTAATAGATCTCTCTAAACCTTCCCCCGGGAACGATATATGGATTTGGCAATGGGATCAAAGTTCCAGAGATCTCCTCGTCTCTGGGTCGTTTTAAAACACTCCATAAATGAGTTATGTGTTGATTTATAGAGGAAGAGTCAGTTTTAAATTTGATGTCACTACCCGGGACCCTAAAATGTTGTTGAACAAATTCTGAAATGGCTACAGTAGAAGTATCATTCAGCATATTATATCGCTGCCTTATTAGTCCAATATTGTATTGTGGTACAACATCTACAAAGGTTTTACTGTCCTCAAAGATTTCCTTATTCTGAACATCAAAAAATAAGTCTCCATAGAGTTCTCCGGGCGGTAAAATTTCAACTTCATTATCAAGCGTTTCGAGCTCCTGTTCCTGATCAGGACCAATCTTACATGAAAGAAAGAAAAGAATTATTAGAAGATAATTAAACCTGAAGGGGATTTCAATTCTCATATTAGCAGATTTTACTGGCTTAAATATAAGAGAATTTGAATTGGCCCTTTAAATATGCCAATCTGTAATTAATTAATAATTTTACGTGAAAAATTAAAGAAGATGCAAATAGTATCCTGGAAACCTGAATATTCAGAAGAATTCAAAGAAATGAATATTTACTGGCTTAAAGAATTCTTTTGGGTGGAACCCCATGATGAAGATGTACTTGGAGATCCAAAAACATACATTATTGATCCGGGTGGAACAATTTTTTTTGCAAAGGATGAAAATGAGATCATAGGCTGTGTTGCTTTAATGAAAATTGAAGAAGGAGTCTTTGAACTTACCAAAATGGCAGTAAAACCTAAACATCGTGGTAAAAAAATAGGACATCAACTAATGGAACACACACTCAGATTCGGGAAGAACCAGGGATGGGATAAGTTGATCATTTACTCCAACAGAAAACTGGAAAACGCGATACATTTATATGATAAATATGGTTTCATCGAAATTCCCATTGAAGAGAATAACCCGTACTCCCGTGGAGATATTAAAATGAAACTAAACCTTTCATAAATCTTTATTAATTGAGGACCTACTCGAATTTAGCTTTTTTACATTTAAGTAAAATTATAGATTATGAAACGATTAGCTAGCCTACTTGCAGTTATATTAATGCTGACAGCATGTAAAAACAATGCTAAAAATGAAGAGGTAAGGTCTGATTCTGAAATTGCCGAGAATAATGTTCAGAAGGAAATTAATACAGATATATCAGATCTTGAAATTATACCGGTTTCCCATGCTACAGCAGTTTTTAAATGGGGTAATACGGTTTTTTATACCGATCCCGTTGGAGGAGCAGAGGCTTTTAAAGGAAAGTCAAGCCCGGACTTTATCCTGATCACAGATATTCATGGAGATCATATGAACGCTGAAACACTTTTAGCTCTGGAGCTTGGTGAAACCAAAATCATTGTCCCAAAAGCTGTACAGGATAAACTTCCAGAAGAATTACAATCAAATTTAATTGTTTTGAATAATGGTGAAACCCATGATTTGAAGGGATTCAAAATTAAAGCTATCCCAATGTATAACCTTCCGCAATCAAAAGATGCCATGCACGTAAAAGGAAGAGGTAATGGTTATGTACTTGAAAATAATGGAATGCGTCTATACATTTCAGGAGATACTGAAGATATTCCTGAAATGAGGAATCTTGAAAATATAGATGTTGCCCTTGTATCAATGAATCTTCCATATACAATGCCTGTAGACCAGGCCGCAGAAGGAGTTTTAGCTTTTAAGCCAAAAAAAGTAATTCCATATCACTATCGTGGTAAGGATGGATTTGCTGATGTAGATGAATTTAAAAGATTAGTGAATGAGGGTAATGATAATATCCAGGTAGAATTAATGGATTGGTATCCATCTAAATAACTTATCACTCAAAAAAAGAAGCCATCTTCTGTAAGACTATGCTATTTTCGATTTTGCAAAATTCTTTTTTGGCTAATTCAAATTTAACAGTATTTCAACGCATTACCAGCAAGAAGATGACTTTTGATTTTCTAATGAACTTATCTTAAAGATAGGTATTCATTTATCATTTAACAAAATAAAATCAACATAATCGATTAAAAACCAGGTTTTTATAAATATTTGATAATTTCATTAAATCTAGAAGTGAAATTTGTTCGATTTTTTGATTGATAAATGACCCGGATATTATGTATGACAACAAACCGCAGTTTGTATCATACAACTTTTTATTCTATAAGGTTTCTCAGACTGAAGGTGATTCACCTTGTATTGAAAAAACTGTTGAACATGTTCCAGCTTCGTTTCTGGGGAAAGGGCTGCATAATTTACCTTCTCAACTGGCGTAAAACTAACTTTTCCTGCGATGGCCAATAGGATGATTGCCGAAAGTATAAACTGGACCTTTTTCATAATATTTCCTTAGTTGTTCTATTTAAAAGACGACAGGAAATATTAATCGTTACAGTAATTTTACGTTTTTAACATTTTGATTTTAAACAAATTATGCATTTAAATCAAATTGCATAATTATTAATAACAAAAAAACCCTACACTTTCACGTAGGGTTTATAAATTCTATAAGGTGTTCTAAATATTAGGAAAGTACTTCCTGAACCTTATCTGCAGCTTCCTGAAATTGTATAGCACTATATACTTTCAATCCACTATTATCTATAAGTTCTTTCGCTATATCTGCGTTTGTTCCTTGTAAACGTACAATGATTGGCACATTCATGGCATCACCCATGTTTTTGGAAGCATCTACGATACCCTGCGCAACACGATCACATCTTACAATTCCACCAAAAATGTTTACCAGGATAGCTTCAACTTTATCATCCTTAAGGATTAGCCTGAAAGCCTCTTCCACTCTTTTAGCATCTGCAGTTCCACCAACATCAAGGAAGTTTGCTGGTTCACCACCGGCTTGCTTGATAAGATCCATGGTTGCCATTGCCAATCCAGCTCCGTTTACCATACATCCTACATTCCCATCAAGATCTACATAATTAAGACCAACTTCTCTTGCTTCAACCTCGGTTGGGTTCTCCTCACGAATATCACGCATTTCTGCGTAATCTTTATGACGGTATAATGCGTTGTCATCTAAAGTAACTTTTGCATCAACAGCCATGATTAGATCATCACTTGTTTTCAAAACAGGATTGATCTCGAAAAGAGAAGAATCAGACTTTTCGAATGCTTCATAAAGAGACATTACGAATTTCGTCATTTCTTTAAAACCTTTTCCGCTAAGTCCAAGATTAAAAGCTATACGACGTGCCTGAAATCCTAATAGTCCGGTTGCAGGGTCTATCTCTTCAGTGAATATAAGATCTGGAGTTTCTTCAGCCACAGTTTCGATATCCATTCCACCTTCAGTAGAATACATGATCATATTACGACCTGTAGAACGATTAAGCAATACAGACATATAATATTCTTCAGGCTCATTATCTCCAGGATAGTAAACATCTTCAGCAACAAGTACCTGATGTACTTTCTTACCTTCAGCAGAAGTTTGAGGAGTTACCAGGTTCATTCCAATGATATCCCCAGCGATCTCTTCCACTTCTTTCAGGTTTTTGGCAAGTTTAACACCACCACCTTTTCCACGGCCACCTGCATGTACCTGTGCTTTGATCACATGCCATCCGGTTCCCGTTTTCTCGGTTAGTTCTTTTGCAGCATCAACTGCTTCTTTGGCGTTTCTTGCCACGGTTCCACGTTGGATGCGAACCCCGAAGCTGCTTAAAATCTCTTTTCCTTGATATTCGTGTATATTCATAATCAGCTATTTCTTCTGTATTAATTACGGAAGGCAAAAGTAACAAATACATACTATTGTACCAATCTTTTTTGAGCTTCTTAACGCTTGATGAAATTGACAATAGCAGCTCCACCGCTGTGTTTTTAAGAATTAGACACTCCAGCGAAAAGGTTATCGGTTAAAATATCTTAAATACTGCCTCAATAGTCTGATCTCTTGTAATTTGTGCGTTTAATTTTTGAATTATGAAAAAGGCACTATTAGCATTAGCGATCGGAGGTTTTGGAATAGGGATGACAGAATTCGTTATCATGGGTATATTGCCTGAAGTTGCCGGAGCATTAAATATCACAATCCCGGAGGCAGGACATTTTATATCTGCCTATGCGCTTGCGGTTGTTGTGGGGGCTCCTCTGCTTACCGTATTCGGTAACAAATGGCCTGCTCATAAGGTCTTGTTACTACTTATGGTTTGGTTTACGGTTTTTAATACACTTTCTGCATTTTCAAATTCTTATCTATTGCTATTAATGTCCAGGTTTCTGTCTGGATTACCTCACGGGGCATTCTTCGGAATTGGAGCTGTGGTAGCAGGCAAACTTGCTAAACCGGGTAAAGAAGCCCAGGCTATTGCCATGATGTTCACCGGGCTTACCGTAGCGAACGTTTTAGGGGTTCCTTTGGGAACCTGGCTGGGACAGAATTTTAATTGGGGAACAGCATTTTTAGCGGTTGGGATCGTAGGAATTATGGCAGTTTTAAGTATAAAATTCTGGATGCCTGAAATTAAGGAGGTGAAATCTAACGGTTTTAAAGAAGATCTTAAGGTGATAAAAAAACCTGAACTATGGATGGTGATCTTACTTACTACAATTGGTACAGGAGGCTTTTTCGCCTGGTATAGTTATATAGCACCACTAATAACAGATGTAGCCGGTTGGGATGAAGGTATTGTTAGCTATGCTATGATCTTAGCAGGATTAGGAATGGTCGCCGGAAATTTCCTGGGGGCTAAACTGGCCGAAATGTACAGCCCTATAAATGCAGTTATCATTGCACTTATTCTTATGGTAATTGCATTTATTGCGGGATTGACACTCGCAATATATCTTATGCAATA
>CBDTXN010000149.1:0-7343 GCA_965364455.1 uncultured Flavobacteriaceae bacterium | reverse complement strand
TACTATTATTCTAGCCGGGAACCTTGGCACGAACCCGCAGGCAGCAAAGCAAATTGCATTGAACCTCGCATCTATGACCTTTATGATCGCGGTAGGAATGGGAGTTACGGCTACGATTAGAGTTGGTAACCAGGTTGGATTAAAGCAATATCGGGAATTGAGAAGAATTGGTTATTCCATTTTTCTTCTGGTTTTTCTAATTGAAGCGGTATTCGCTGTTATGTTCATATTATTGAAAGACATTTTACCGGTATTTTATATAGATAATATAGAAGTCATTACCCTGGCCGCTCAGCTATTAGTTATTGCTGCCTTATTCCAATTGAGTGACGGAGTTCAGGTGGTTATACTTGGTGCTCTAAGGGGATTACAGGATGTGAAAATACCCACCGTGATATGTTTTATTTCTTACTGGATCATTGGCTTTCCGGTAAGTTTCTATTTCGGGCAGGAAGATAGGCTGGGAAGCATGGGAATCTGGCTGGGATTACTCGCGGGATTGACATCATCGGCATTATTGTTATATTTCCGCTTTAATTATTTGAGCAATAAATTAATTAGAACAAAAGAAAATTTAATAGCATAAAGATATATGGAACTTCCAAAATTTATTTTAGGTGATAATACAGATCTTCCGGATTCTATATTCGTGATACATACAGAATTTCCACGTTTTATAATTGATCTCAAAGATGATGAGGTAGAATGGTTGGAGGATTTTGATAAGGAAGATGAAAAGGAACTTTCTAGTGAGACGGAAGGTTTAATAGTTCAGGCCAGTGAATTCTATGATCGTGAAGTAAACCGTTACGAAGAGGGATAAATGGAGCAATTAGCCGAATTAGACAGAGAGCTATTTTTATTTCTGAATAATCTGGGATCAGAAGAGTGGGACTGGATGTGGATCGCTATTAGTGATAAGTGGATGGCAATCCCATTATACGCACTTTTACTTTATCTTATCTTTCGAAAATTTGGTTTAAAACCTACTCTCATTACTATGGTTGTTGTAGCATTGCTAATTACGGCAACAGATCAGCTGGCTAATTTATTCAAGCATGGTTTTGAAAGGCCGAGACCATGCCGACAGGAAGGAGTGATGGAGTATGCCAGGTATGTGGCTGAAAGATGTGGCCGTTTTGGATATTTCTCTGCTCATGCTGCCAACTCCACCGGAGTGGCGGTATTCTTAAGCCTGTTGTTCAAAAAATATTATCCTAAACTGGTTATTTTTCTGGTAATCTGGGCCGTAGTTGTTTCCTATAGCAGGATATATCTTGGAGTGCATTACCCGGGAGATGTGATCACTGGAATGTTTATAGGAATAATTTTTGGCTACCTATTTCATTTGCTTATAAAATACCTGACCGTGAAATTTTTGAAAAAGGATCTAGGCCAGGCTTAATAGGTGCTTAGCTGCGGCAAAGGCAGTAGTTTTATTTTCTTCAATCAAAACTAATTGTTCTTTTAAAGCTGATTTGATCTTTGGATCTTCATAGAACCTGCTTTTCAGATAATCGTTGATGGTTTGAAACAACCAGAATTTGTTTTGCTCAAGCCTGTTCTGTTGAAAATAGCCATTATCAACAACCTTGTTTTTAAATTCAGAGATCATATCCCAGATTTCTGATACCCCTTCGTTGTAAAGAGCACTGCAAAGTTTCACGCCGGGTTTCCAATCACTTTCTTTAGGAGGATAGAGTTGCAATGCACGGTTGAATTCTAGTTTTGCCTCTCTGGCTGCTTTTTGATTGTCACCGTCTGCCTTGTTAATCACGATCGCATCTGCCATTTCAACGATCCCTCTTTTTATTCCCTGCAATTCATCACCAGCGCCAGCCAGTTTTAATAACAGGAAGAAATCGGTCATACTGTGTACAGTTGTTTCACTTTGTCCAACTCCAACGGTTTCAATTAGAATAACATCAAATCCAGCTGCTTCGCATAGGATGATGCTTTCCCTTGTTTTACGTGCAACCCCTCCTAAAGAGTCTCCACTTGGTGATGGTCTTATAAATGCCTGGGGTTTGGTTACCAGTTTTTCCATTCGGGTTTTATCACCCAGTATGCTTCCATGAGTTACAGAACTACTTGGGTCTACTGCCAGAACTGCCACTTTTTTCCCCTGATTGATCAAATAAGAACCAAAGCTTTCAATAAATGTGCTTTTGCCCACTCCGGGAACGCCAGTAATACCAATTCTTATAGATCTGTGAGCGTGAGGGAGAGCACCTTCAATAAGATATTCAGCTTGTTTCTGGTGAGCCTTCTGACTGCTTTCAATTAAAGTAATTCCTCTTCCTAATGCTGTTTTGTTTCCCTTTAGCAGATCCTTCAATAGATCTTTTTCCGAGAACTTATTTTTTCGGAAACTCCTGATCCGCTTAGCAGATTCTGCGCTTACATTACCCGATTTAGGATTGCTTTCAGATTCGCTTAAGGCCGATTTTTGCTCTTTTTTGTTCAAATTGGGGCGGAATATTTATGACAAATTTATGAATTCGAGTTTCAGGCATCATTAAATGCTTGGTATATTGATAAAATCTAAATTACTTAAATTATTTCACGCAATGAAGAATTTGTATAAAACTAAAGTAACTACTCATGGAGGTCGTAATGGACGCACCCGTAGTGAAGACGGTATTCTGGATATGGAATTGAAAAAGCCTGAAGGTCTGGGAGGCCCGGGTGGAGATTACTCAAATCCTGAACAGCTGTTTGGAGCCGGATATTCCGCCTGTTATGGGAGTGCTTTGGAAGTAGTAGCTAAAAAGCACAAAGTTGATCTTGGTGATTATAGCGTTACAGCAGTTGTAAAATTGGGACAAACAGATTCTGGAAATCTTCAGCTATCTGTGACCCTTGATTCCTATATACCCGGTGTAGATGTTGAAACTGGCGAAAAACTGGTAAACGAGGCACATGAGATCTGTCCTTATTCCAGAGCTACAAGAGACAATATAGATGTAACTCTTAATTTACTCTTAGACGAGTAATTCTACATAAAACTATTGATTTGGAGAGGTGCTTATTTGCGCCTCTTCTTTTTTTATAGGTATGCTGATTCTGACTTTATCCCAGGTCAGGATCATATTTACAAATTCTCCCGAATCCTCAAAATCTATAGTAAACTGTTCTGATTGAATGTCGGTCTCTTCAACCGGTCTTTCCAGAACCAACGAATCGAACCTGGGATCCCGGTAAGCTTCCTCATCCAGGTTTATACCCCATGGATACATTTTAGAGTTGAACATAATCTTCCAGCTATTCTCCATAGGAATGGTCCACAAAGTATATTTTCCTGACGTAAGTGGGCTCCCATCCACCAGGATGTCTTTGTTCGTTTCGAAGGTAGTTGCCTCATTTGCTCCCGTTCTCCAGACCTCACCATAGGGAACAATTTTACCGAAGATCTCCCGATCTCTTTTATACGGGCGGTTATATACAACTTCCAGTTTTAAACCATTCTGCTGAAATTGTACAGAATCTTCAGGACTATGTGCCTTTGTGGTATATCTTAAAACAAGCGCGATGATGAGCCCAAAAATTATGATTAAGCCACCAATCTTCAATAGTAATTTTGTCTTTGGGTTCACAAGATCTTTTTAGAGATTATTTTTTGAAAGCCGGTTACAACGCCTTCTGGCTGTGATTATTGCAAATAAAGATAAGAATATGAATAATTTTTCAGAAATTTTGCAACGCGGGACATTTTGGCTCGTCTTTAAAGTGAACTAACCCATCAAAAACAAAATAAATTGATACAGCATAAGCTAATAGAAGCTTGTAAACAGAACAGCCGGAGGGCTCAACTCAAGCTGTATAACAAATATTGTGACGGGATGTATTATGTGGCGTTGAGATTCATGAAAGATTCCATGGAGGCTGAAGATGCCATGCAGGAAGCATTTGTAAAGGCATTTGCAAAATTGCATCAGTTTAACGGAGAGGTAACCTTCGGGGCCTGGTTAAAAAGGATTGTCATTAATAAGTGTTTAGATAAGCTTAAGGCAAAGAAAATGGAACTCGTAGCGATCAATGAGCAAACGCTGGGTACCGTTGAAGAAGAGAATAACTGGCAGATAGAAGATGGAATTGGAATTGATCTTGTAAAAGAGAAAATGGAAGACCTGCCTGAAAAGTATAAGTATCCTTTAATGCTGTATCTCATAGAAGGATACGATCATGAAGAGATAAGTGAAATACTGAATATAACCCAGGTTGCTTCACGCACCCTGGTACACAGAGGAAAAAAGAAATTACAGGAAGAACTTAAAACATTTAGCAATGGGACAGGATATTAGAGAAATGTTTCAGAACGAGGAACATGTAGGAAAAGAAAAGCTGAGCAAGGGGCATCAAAATAGATTTGAAGCTAGACTTAATGAAGCTTTGCCGGTTCAGAAAAAGAGAAGGAATTTTAGTGATTTCTTACAGATTGCTGCGGTGATCGTAGTCGCCCTGGGAATTGGAGCTTTCTTCCTCTTCAATAACGCCCAGGATCCTGTTCAGAATAATAACCAGATGGTTGATACGCCAGTTGAAGAGCCTGTGGAAGAAGAAAAGGTTCCAACCTCTCAGTATAGGCTGAGCGATGTTTCACCTGAATTCAAGAGAATAGAAGATTATTATATGGCAAGTGTGAATATTCAACTTGCGAAACTGGATATGACCCCAGAGAACAAAGAACTTATAGATGCATTTATGAAGAAGCTGGAAACCCTGAATGAAGAATACATAGCCTTAAATGGTGAAATTCAGGAAACCGGTGTTAATGAGGAAACTGTTGAAGCTATGATCGCGAACTTACAGCTAAGACTTGATCTCCTTAAAAAATTGAAAAACAAGTTAAACGAAATTGAACAATCAAAAGACAACAGATATGAGAACTATCAAGCTTAAATATGTGATCTTATCACTGCTTTTTATCACTGCGGGGAGTTTTGCTCAGACCAAAAAACTGAGTAAGTCCTACAAGACCTCCCAGGATGTGAATGTAGAACTCGATTCCCGTCACACCAATATCATCATCGAAAACTGGGATAGGAATGAGGTGCAAATCGAAGCTTATCTTGAAGGAGATACGGGTGATAAGGAAATGACCAAAAAACTTCTGGAATCATGGAACCTGAAGACTTCAGCTTCCAATGGGAAAGTCACAATTGAATCTTCAGGAGGTAATAATATGAATATAGACCTGGATTTGGATATGGCGGCCCTTGAGGGTTCACTATCAGAATTACCAGCCTTATTAGAGCCTTTAATGAACGATCTGGTCGGGCCAATATTAGCGAATATCGCTGAGAACCCTCTTCCGGCAGGTTTTGCTGAAGATATGGAAGGCATGGATTTCGACTATGATGCTTATAAAAAGGATGGAGATAAATACCTGAGAAAATGGGAAGCAAAATTTGAGAAGAAATTCGGAAAGGAATATGAAGTGAAGATGGAGAAGTGGGCGAAGGAAGTCGAGAAGAACTCAGAGAAATGGGAAAAAGAATATGAGGTGAAAATGGAAGCCTGGGGTAAAGACTTTGAAAAGGATATGGAAGCCTGGGGAGAAGAGTTCGGAAAGAAAATGGAAATCTGGGGAGAAAAATTTGGAGAGCAGTTTGAAGCTCAGTTCGAAGGAGGAGATAGCCATGTGTATATTCTGGAAGATGGAAAAGGAGTGAAATCTAAAAAGACAATTAAACTTAAAATTCCTAAGGATGCTAAACTTGAACTAAATGTTCGTCATGGCGAGCTTAAACTTGGAAGTAATGTAAAAAACCTGAAGGCCGATCTGTCACACAGTCGGCTTTCAGCCAATAGGATCTCTGGTAAAAGCACTAATATAAAAGCAGCATACACTCCGGTAAAAGTAGCCTATTGGGAGTATGGAGTGCTTTCTACAGAGTTTGTAAAGAATTGTAATCTGGATAAGGTGGTAAGTATTAAACTTAATTCTAATTCCAGTGATATTGTGATAAACGAACTTAGAAATACAGGAGTTTTAACCGGGTCTTTTGGAAAGCTGGATATTAAGGAGCTTGGAGCAGGTTTCGAAACCTTGAATATCAGTCTAGAAAATAGTGACCTGGAATTAAATGTTCCTGATACTGCCTTTAATTTTACTTTTAACGGAATGCAGAGTTCCATCAAGCATCCTTCAGGATTTAAACTTAAGACTACAAAGTCTTATGATAACGAGATCCTTAACGGTTATAATAAATCGAGAGAAGGTGATTCCAATATCACTATAAAGGCAAATTTTAGTGATGTGTTGATTAATTAAAACCAAGCCATTACATTTGGCTTCATTAAAAAGCTGAATGAAATGCAAGTTTTTTCTGAATTCATAGTTCAACTAACCTCCGGGTTCACTCCCGTTGTAGGCGGAGCTTATTTACAGGAAGATTTTGCCTATATAGATCTCTCAGAAAACAATTCTGATCTTTTGAAACTTGAGGTTGCTTCTTCGGAAGCATTTTCTGTGTTTATAGATGAATTCTTAAAGAATAGGAATAAGAAAGCGGCCTATGGCGGTTATAATGAATTAAGGACTTTGTACAATAGAAGCGAACTATTCAATAATACCGAGGCTAACCGTAATATTCATATAGGTCTTGATATTTGGGTCCCTGCGTTTTCAGATATCATCAGTCCCTTAGATGGAAAAATTCATAGTTTTAAGGATAATATGAATTTTGGGGATTATGGTCCTACTATTATCTTAGAACATATAGAAAAAGGAAGAAGTTTTTATACCCTTTATGGTCATCTTTCCCGCCAATCCTTAGAGAATATAAACATCGGAGATAAAATTATGGCTGGAGATAAAATTGCTGAACTCGGTGATTTCAAGGAAAACGGAGATTATGCGCCGCATTTGCATTTTCAGGTAATTGAAAGTCTTGAGGAAAACGTTGGTGATTTTCCCGGAGTGGTAAAAAAAGAAGATCTGGACAATTTTCTGAAAAACTGCCCGGATCCGAATTTACTGTTGAAGATTTAGAAGCTTTTTATTAGTCATTTCGAAGAAGCATAGCGACTGAGAAATCTATTTTACAGAATATCGTTTTCTAAAAACCTCCAATCTGGGTTAAACTCCCTGATCAAATTTAATTTTTTCTCCTTTCGCCATATTTTAATTTCTTTCTCTCTCAAAATAGCTTCACTAGGATTGGCTATTTTTTCGAAATAAATTAGATGATAGCAATTGTATTTCCCAGCAAAAGATTTTTTTGTTCTAATGCTATCCTGGTAATGTTGGTCTAAGCGTTTGTTCAGATTATTTGTGATTCCTGCATAAAGAACAGACTTCCTTATATTAGTAGTGATGTAAACAAAATAGTCTTCCA
>CBDTXN010000148.1:0-7359 GCA_965364455.1 uncultured Flavobacteriaceae bacterium | reverse complement strand
TTTATCAAAATAATTCAAAAAATTTATGGCGAAATCTGCGCTTTTAAAGTCATCATTGGCGAAAAAATACTGGATGGCTTTCACAGGCCTTTTTCTGTGCCTGTTTTTAGTGGGACATTTATTTGGAAATTTACAGTTACTAATACCGGTAAGTGAAGGAGCCAGGGATCAGTTTAATGAGTATGCCCTGTTCATGACCACCAACCCGGCAGTAAAGGTTTTATCTTATGTTACTTACTTAAGTATAATCTTTCATGCTATAGACGGTTTAATGTTAACCATTAATAACCGTAAAGCAAGACCTCAAGGGTATGTAAATTTCAAGCCTTCCACCAACTCAATGTGGTCTTCTAGAAATATGGGGATCCTTGGTACTATCATTCTTGCATTTATCGTGGTTCACATGACCATGTTCTGGGGAGAAATGAAATTTGGTGGTCTGGACGATACAGTTTACACTACGGCTAATGGCGAAGAGGTAAAAGACCTTTATACCTTAACAATTAAGACATTCCAGGATGCCCAATACGGGTTACTTTGGGCTGTAGCATACGCTTTTGCGATGCTGGCGATTGGCTTTCACCTGTCTCACGGATTTTCAAGCGGATTTCAGTCACTTGGAGTGAATCATCCAAAATACAACGGGTTTATCAAAAAGTTCGGGATGGCTTTTGCAGTTCTTGTACCGCTGGCCTTCGCCGTAATACCTTTTTATATTCACTTTGTACTAGAAAAAATATAAGCTATGGGAATATTCGAATCTAATGCACCTAAAGGCCCATTGGCAGAAAAGTGGACCAATCATAAAAACGAAATAGACCTGGTTAACCCGGCCAATAAACGTAACATTGATGTTATCGTGGTGGGAACAGGACTTGCTGGTGGTAGTGCCGCAGCAACTCTTGCTGAACTGGGATATAACGTAAAAACATTTTGCTACCAGGATTCTCCACGTAGGGCTCACTCTATTGCAGCTCAGGGAGGGATCAACGCCGCAAAGAACTACCAGGGAGATGGTGATTCTATCTACCGTCTTTTCTACGATACTATTAAGGGTGGTGATTACCGCTCAAGAGAGTCCAACGTTTATCGACTGGCTGAAGTTTCAGGAAATATCATTGATCAGTGTGTGGCGCAGGGAGTTCCTTTCGCCCGTGAATATGGTGGTCTTTTAGATAACCGATCTTTCGGTGGGGTTCTAGTTTCAAGAACTTTTTACGCTAAAGGACAAACCGGTCAGCAATTATTGCTTGGAGCATATTCAGCAATGAACCGCCAGATAAATCGTGGAAAGATCAAATCTTATAACAGGCATGAAATGCTTGATATCGTTAAGGTAGACGGTAAAGCTCGTGGTATTATCGCAAGAAACCTGGTAACAGGAGAATTAGAAAGACACTCCGCTCATGCTGTAGTTGTCGCTTCAGGAGGTTACGGAAACGTATTCTTCCTTTCTACCAATGCCATGGGAAGTAATGTTACAGCTGGATGGAAAATACATAAAAAGGGAGCGTATTTCGCTAACCCTTGCTTCACGCAGATACACCCAACGTGTATTCCTGTTTCAGGTGATCATCAGTCTAAATTGACTTTGATGTCTGAATCATTAAGAAATGATGGTAGAATCTGGGTTCCAAAGAAAAAAGAAGATGCTGAAGCGATCAGGGAAGGCAAGAAAAAACCGACCGAGCTTTCAGAAGATGAAAGAGATTATTACTTAGAAAGAAGATATCCTGCCTTTGGTAACCTTGTACCTCGTGATGTTGCTTCCAGAGCCGCTAAAGAGCGTTGTGATGCAGGTTTTGGAGTAAACAAGACCGGGGAAGCAGTTTATCTTGATTTTAGTTCAGCGATCATGCGTTATGGCAAGGAAGCCGCAACTACTCAAAAGATCAATAATCCTTCCGATGCAAAAATTAAGGAGCTAGGAAAAGAGGTAGTAGAATCCAAATATGGTAACCTTTTCCAGATGTATGAGAAGATCGTAGATCAGAATCCATACGAAACTCCTATGATGATATATCCTGCAGTACATTACACCATGGGTGGTGTTTGGGTTGATTATAACCTGCAAACCACTATACCTGGGTGTTATGCGATTGGAGAAGCAAACTTCTCAGATCACGGTGCAAACAGGCTTGGAGCTTCTGCCTTAATGCAGGGTCTGGCTGATGGTTACTTTGTACTACCATATACAATTGGTAATTACCTGGCAGATGATATTAGAACTGGCGCAATCCCAACAGATTCTCCAGAGTTTGAAGCTGCTGAAAATGAAGTTCGTGAAAGACTGGAAAAACTGGTAAATAATAACGGAACTAAATCTGTAGATCACTTCCATAAGATACTTGGTAAGATCATGTGGAATAAGGTTGGGATGGCAAGAAATGCTACCGGTCTTAAAGAAGCGATTAAAGAGATCCAGGAACTACGAGAAGAATTCTGGAAAGATGTAAGAGTTCCAGGAACTACAGGCGAGATGAATGCTGAGCTTGAAAAAGCTGGGCGTGTGGCAGATTTCCTTGAATTAGGTGAATTATTCGCTAAAGATGCATTGCATAGGGAAGAATCTTGTGGTGGTCACTTTAGAGAAGAATATCAAACTGAAGAAGGAGAAGCACTTCGTGATGACGAAAACTTTATGTACGTAGCAGCATGGGAATACACAGGTAATCCTGCAGATGCTATTCTTCATAAAGAGGATCTTGATTATGAAAATATCAAAGTAAAAACAAGGAGCTATAAATAGATTTGAGATATGAGATTTCAGGATTTTGATCTCATTTCTAAATACTCAATACTTAAAGTATGAACCTTACACTAAAAATATGGCGTCAGAAAAACGCCGACACAAAAGGAAAAATGGTAACCTATCAGGTTTCAGACATTTCTAATGATATGTCTTTTCTTGAAATGATGGATGTTCTTAACGAACAGCTTATCAGCAAAGGGGATGAACCTGTAGCTTTTGATCATGATTGTCGTGAGGGAATTTGCGGGTCATGTAACCTACAGATCAACGGGGAGCCTCATGGTCCCGATCGCGGAGTTACCACCTGCCAGTTACACATGAGAAAGTTCAATGATGGTGACACCATCGTAATTGAACCTTTTAGAGCTAAAGCTTTTCCAGTAATAAAAGATCTTGTTGTAGACAGGAGTGCTTTTGATAGGATTCAGCAGGCTGGTGGATATATTTCTGTAAACACTTCAGGAAATACTCAGGATGCCAACTCTATACCGGTTGAAAAAGAAAATGCAGATATGTCATTCTATGCCGCTACATGTATTGGTTGCGGAGCATGTGTTGCCGCATGTAAGAATGCAAGTGCGATGTTATTTACTTCAGCCAAAGTTAGTCAATATGCCTTATTACCTCAGGGTGAAGTTGAAGCAGACAGAAGGGTTCTCCAGATGGTTGAGCAAATGGATAAAGAAGGATTTGGTAACTGTACCAACACCGGAGCATGTGAAATTGAATGTCCTAAAGGCATCTCATTAGAGAATATTGCTAGAATGAATAGAGAATACTTGAAAGCGAGCGTAAAATAATTAACATTCGTTTTTTGTAATAATAATGATCCCGGCTTTGCAGTCCGGGATTTTTTATGCAATTTCTGTTAAATTTGAGAAATGGCGGAAACTGCAAATCATATTTCAAAATTACCGGGAAATAAGACCAGCATATTTTCCATAATGAGCAAGATGGCTAATGATCATAACGCCATAAACTTGTCTCAGGGTTTCCCTAATTTCGAAACAGACAAAAAGTTAAAAGACCTAGTAACTAAGGCAATGAACGAAGGTTACAATCAGTATCCACCGGATGCCGGAGTAATGAGCCTTAGAGAAGAGATCGCCAAAAAGGTTGAATCACTTTATGGTAGAACCTACCATCCCGAAAAAGAAGTTACAGTAACTTCCGGCGCTACTCAGGCACTTTATTCAGCAATTACTGCCTTTGTTCATCCTGGTGATGAAGTAATAGTTTTAAAACCTGCTTACGATAGTTACGAGCCTACCATTAAATTAAATGGAGGGACTCCGGTACAAATTCAATTAAAAGGAGAAAATTACAAAGTAGACTGGAGTGAAGTACGACAGGCCATTACTTCAAAAACCAGAATGATCATAATTAATACTCCCCATAATCCTACAGGAACTATCCTGAATAAAAAGGACATGCAGGAGCTGGAACAAATACTTTCCCAAACCGATATTATTCTATTAAGTGATGAGGTATATGAACACCTAATCTTTGACAAGAATGAGCATCAGAGCGCTTCGAAATTTCCCCGACTTGCGGAAAGAGCTATAATTTGCGCTTCATTTGGTAAGACATTCCACAATACCGGATGGAAAACCGGCTATTGCGTCGCACCGGAAGAATTGATGCAGGAGATCAGAAAAATTCATGAACTAACCGTTTTTTCTGTAAACCATCCAATGCAAGTTGCCTATTCCGAATATCTAAAAGACCCTAACCATTATTTAGACCTACCGGCATTTTATCAAAACAAGAGAGATCTGTTTTTAAATTTGATAAAAGACTCAAAATTTAGCTTTACCCCTTCTTCAGGAACCTACTTTCAACTGCTTAACTTTTCGGATATAACCGATGAAAAAGATGTGAGTTTTGCTGAACGATTGGTGAAAGAAAAGGGCCTGGCTTCAATACCGGTATCTGTTTTTAATATTAATGAAAAAGATAACAAGCAGCTAAGATTTTGTTTCGCCAAGAACAATGAAACTTTAGAAAAAGCTGCAGAAATACTTTGTAGGCTATAGATATGAATTTAAACATTAAGATTAAGGGTCTGGACTTTGTTTTACATCCATCTGGGGCTGCTTACTGGCCCGAGCAGGAAGTTTTATTGGTAGCAGACGTACATTTAGGAAAGGTTTCTCACTTCAGGAAGCACGGCAGTGCAGTGCCATTAAAAGCAGTTTCTCAGAACTTTTTGAAGCTGGATCAGCTCCGGAAGGAATTTGATCCAGAGCATATTGTATTTTTAGGCGATCTGTTCCATAGTTCTCTTAATATGGAGTGGAATATGTTTGAAGAATGGGTAAAAAGTATCGATAACCAGGTACACCTCATCGCCGGGAATCATGATATTATTTCTCCTTTGAAGTATGAGGAACTGGGGATTAAAATTTATTCAGATATTAGCGTGGCTGGTTTTCATTTAAGCCATCATCCGGAATTCCAGGAAAACCATTTCAATATTTGCGGTCATATTCACCCTGGTTTTAAAATGAGGGGAGACGGAAAACAATTATTGAAATTACCCTGTTTTCACAAAACCGAAACCCAAATGATACTCCCGGCCTTTGGAGAATTTACAGGATGCTATTTCGTTGAACCAGAAAAAGGAGACCGAATCTTTGCGGTCACCGGGAAAGAAGTTATTCCAGTTATCTAAACCCCTTATATGATCAAAAGATTAGCGGTCCTGAATTTCCTCTCTGTAATCATTACCATTGTTACTAATTTCTATGTTCAAACTGGCAGAATAAATGGTACCACGGTAGGCGAGGTAAGTGATAGATATTCAAACCTATTTACTCCCGCAGGATATGCATTTTCTATTTGGGGCCTTATTTTCTTTAGCCTTCTAACCTTTTCAGGATTCATGCTGTACCAGGCATTTACGAATGGAAAGCATACAGATTTCATAAAAAACACATCCTTTTGGTTTATAGTTGCCAATATTGGCACCAGCCTTTGGGTAGTATTCTGGGTATATGACTTTATTGGATTTTCGGTAGTCCTGATGTTTCTCATTTTAGCGAAGCTTCTAAAGATCATTCTGAATAATAACATGGAGATCTGGGATGCACCCTTTAAGGTTATCGCATTTTACTGGTGGCCAATTTGCCTGTATTCAGGATGGATAAGTATTGCAACAATTGCGAACATGGCGGCCTGGCTAACCGGAATTGGCTGGGATGGAGCAATTTTTTCTGAAGCTGAATGGACAGTAATTATGATAGGAATTGCGGTGATGCTCAATCTTACCATTATCTACACCAGGAATATGCGTGAATTTGCTTTAGTAGCCGTTTGGGCATTGATAGCGATCTATGTAAGGCATCAGGGAAATGAAGAACTCATCGCCAAAACTGCCTTGGCAGGAGCGATTTTAATCTTTCTGAATATTGCCTATCACGGTTTCATAAACCGAAAGAGCAATCCGATTTTCAGACTTTTAAACGGTGAAAGTGATTAAACCATAGCCTTGATATCACTGGCCCAGCTAGGATATGAAAAGATCATTCCTTTAAGAGTTTTACAATCGAGTTTTCCACACATTGCCATAACGAACATATTGATCATTTCACCGGCATCGGGTCCTACCAGGTGAGCTCCCAGAACCAGTCCGGTTTCAGTATCCACCAGGATTTTGAAGGCATAATATTTATCATTTATCCTTTTGGCGTTAAACCATTTTGGAACATGGTTTTGCTCAACCGTAAAATTGTATCCTTTTTGCCTGGCTTCCTTTTCATTCAATCCTACGGAAGCCAAATTAGGCAGCGTATATACCACCGAAGGCTGTGGTGGATAATCTACTTTTTGCGCCCTGTTCTTATCCAGTATGTTCGCTGCAACTATTCTGGCTTCCTGAGAAGAAAGTGGTGTAAGCGGCAGACCTTCACTAGCCGAAACATCGCCACAGGCATATACGTTCTTGTTAGTAGGACTTTGCAAATGTTCATTTACAGTGATTCCTTTTTTCGAGTATTCAACATTTCCTTTTTCCAGGTCCAGGTCATCTATCGATGGTACTCTTCCGGCTGCATTAACCACCAATTTAGCTTTCAGGTCGATCTTTTTTCCCTCCTGTTCTGCAGAAACCCTATAATTCGTCTGAAGTTTTTCTACTTCGGTAACTTCAGCATTAAAAATAAATTTGATACCAATTTCTTCTGAAGCATCCTGCAGATGTTTTACCATATCTTCATCAAAATTACCTAATGACCTGGATTCACCATCTATAACCGTAACCTCAACACCACATCTGGCGGCAATATGAGCGAACTCCATTCCTATATATCCAGCACCAATAAAAATGATACTTTCAGGCAACTCCTCCAGTTCCAGGAAATCGTCGCTAATAATAGGGTGTTCCCTACCCGGGATAGGTAATTCAAGGGCCTTGTTACCGGTGGCGATAATGATCTTTTTAGCGTTTACGGTTTTCCCTTCTACCGAAAGGGTATTCTCGTCAAGAAATTTAGGGGATTGATGATACATTTTAATGCCCAGCTCCTTCATATCCTTTTCTGTAGCAGCGGGAACAGCACTGGTAAAGGTCCTTTTGAATTCCATAAGGGCCTGCCAACTGAATTCAG
>CBDTXN010000147.1:0-7393 GCA_965364455.1 uncultured Flavobacteriaceae bacterium | reverse complement strand
TATCATTTATAACCCTACTGTGACAATTCCGCCAACCATTAAAAAGAATGATGTCATTCCGGGAGCCTCCAGAGATCAGGGATACCTGAAGAAAAAGAATATACAGGTACTTGATAGAAATGGATCCTTAGTTGACCCCGGCAGCATTGACTGGTCAAGTTCGAAGGCGCTTTCATATACCTACCGGCAACCGGCAGGACCATCAAATCCCCTTGGAATTGTAAAGATCATTTACCCTAATGAATATATGATCTATCTGCATGATACACCATCAAAAGATCTGTTTGAAAATAATGCGAGGGCCCAAAGTTCGGGTTGTGTAAGAGTTCAGGATGCACTGGGACTTGCTGAATTCCTACTAAAAGATCAGGATAAATTTGATGAAAAAAAGATAGAAGATATTCTTAAATCTGGTGAAACTACCGAGATTGCGGTAAAGCAAAAAGTCAGGGTACACCATTTTTACTGGACAGCATTCCAAAAAAAAGATACCATCAAATTTATTGATGATATCTATAATCTTGATCAAAACCTCTGGGAATTACTTAAACCCGGTGCCTGATCTATGCATTTATTAGTTCAGAGTTTTCCAGGTATTTCTGGTTATTCTTATGAATATAAACTACCGACTTTCCTTTAATTTTATGAATTAATTCTTTCGCAATCTTATTTGGAACTGCAGGACATCCATAACTTCTTCCCAATCTTCCTATCCTGTTAATGAATTCCGGCTCGGCATAATCTGCACCATGTATCACTACATAACGCTTACGAGCATTGGTATTGAAGCCTTTTTCCATCCCGTCAATAAAAAGAGAAAGCCCATTCTTACCATAATAAGTTTCTCCGGTCACATAAAACCCTAAAGAGCTTTGAAGAGATTCCGGGGTGTTAGAGAAATTTTCAGCAAACTCTACTCCAGTATTTTTACCGTGAGCCACATAGGTATTAAAAACAACCTTTTTCGTGTCCATATTAAGGATCCACATTCTCTTTTTCTTAGAAGAAAGATCAAAATCTATAACGGTAAGCAAAGAATTGGAAACTTTACCTTCTTCTTCTAGTTTGGTATAACCTGCAATAGCTTTCTCAAATACACTAAGGTTTGGCATTGTAGAATTGATATCTACAAAAGTGTCATATAAATCGGCAATCTTAGCTTTGGGTGATTTTTCTTCTACGGGTTCAGAAGTTGGTTTATAGGTGATTTTGGAATCTTTAGAATTGTCTATTTCAGCGGTGCTACTAAAAGCAAAAGAGAAAATTAATACTCCAACAACAGTAAGAATCCTATATTTCATGTATTACGTTTTTTAAATTCTGTTAATTAAAACCAAAAGCCCTGCCAACATACGAAAATTCGGAAAGAATATTTAAAATCAGCTAATTTTAACAATTAGGAGGCTTAAATTACTTATAATCAAATTAATAGTCTCACATTGAGGTATTTTAATTAACGACGAATAGCTAATGATATTTCATAACATTTTAATTATTTACTGTTAATTTTTTAAGCAATTGACTAAGACAGGTTTAGAACGAAACGTTAAAGATGATAAACCACAGTTAGCAATGATGATAAGTTCAGGATACAATTATTTTTCTCATGGTTTTTATAAATTCAGGTTAGGTTATTAAATCATACAACTGTAGAGATTACAATGACAGAGGAGAATCATTAATTCCAGATTTAATAAAACATTATATTCATTGGGCTGGCAATAAATTCAATTGTTTTTATCTTTAACCCCAAACTTCTAATTAGATGAACAAAAAGGTCCTTTTAATGATATTAGATGGCTGGGGAATCACTCAAAATGAGGATGTTTCCGCAGTAGCACAGGCAAAAACTCCTTTTATGGATTCACTTCCAGCTAAGTTTCCTCATGCCACGTTAAGAACAGATGGTATGGATGTAGGACTTCCGGAAGGCCAGATGGGAAATTCGGAAGTAGGACATATGAACCTTGGTGCTGGCAGGATTGTTTATCAGGATCTGGTAAAAATTAATATGGCTGTTGAAAAGGACACTTTAAAAGACGAACCTGTTCTTGAAGAGGCTTTTAATTATGCCATAAAAAATGACAAGCCAATCCATTTTATGGGACTTGTTAGTGATGGAGGGGTTCATTCACATATAAAACATCTGAAAGGCTTATTATCTGCGGCTGAAAAATTAGGAGTTAAAAAGAAATATGTTCACGCCTTTACCGATGGCCGGGATGTAGACCCGCATTCCGGAAAAGGATTTATAGAAGATCTATTACCTCACCTGAAAGAAACAAATTCTAAACTTGCCTCTGTTATAGGAAGATACTATGCGATGGACAGGGACAAAAGATGGGAACGGGTAAAAAAAGCTTATGACCTGATCGTAAAAGGTGTAGGAAAAGAAAGTACGAACGCGGTTTCTGCAATACAGGAAAGTTATGATGAAGGAGTGAGTGATGAGTTCATCAAACCAATTGTAATGGTTAATGAAAATAATGAACCAGTCGCTAAATTAAGCGAAAGAGATGTAGTCATTTATTTCAACTTTCGTACAGATAGGGGTAGACAGCTTACCCAGGCTCTATCACAAGATGATTTCCCGGAATACGACATGAAAAAACTGGCCTTGTACTACGTCACTATGACCAAGTATGATGATAGCTTTAAAAATGTGAACGTTATATTCAAAAAGTCCAATATTAAAGCAACTCTTGGTGAAGTGCTGGAATATGAAGGTAAAAAGCAAATTCGAATTGCTGAAACCGAAAAGTATCCGCATGTTACTTTCTTCTTTTCAGGAGGGCGTGAAGAACCTTTTGATGGCGAAAAAAGAATCATGTGTAACTCACCTAAAGTTGCCACTTATGATCTACAACCTGAGATGAGTGCTTTTGAAATAAAGGACAAGATCCTTCCTGAACTGGATAAAGAATCTGCAGATTTTATATGTCTGAATTTTGCCAATCCGGACATGGTTGGTCATACAGGAGATTTTGACGCAGCAATTAAAGCCTGTGAAACTGTAGACACCTGCGCCAAAGAGGTTGCTGAAAAAGCTTACGAGCATGGCTATTCTGTTATAATCATTGCAGATCATGGTAATAGTGAGGTAATGAAGAATCCTGATGGAAGTCCAAATACGGCACACACCACCAATCCCGTTCCGTTAATTCTTATGGACAGGGATGAAAAAAGCGTAAAAGATGGTAAGCTTGGAAACATCGCTCCGACAGTTTTAAAGCTAATGGGAATTCCCCAACCAGATCTAATGACAGAAGATCCATTAATTTAACCTATATGAATAAGATATTTATTTTACTCGCGGCGATTACGATTAGCTGTGGAAATACGGTAAATAAGGCTTCAGCAGACCCCAACCCGATCAATAAAGAAGATGACGGTGATATATTACAGGATATGCTATTAGGTGAATTTCAGAAAGAAGATTTAAAAAAGAAGCCGTTTGCTACCTGGTTCGAACCAAGATATGAAAAGTTCTCTCCTGAAGATTCAGCTATGGAAACCATAGAGAATAACATCAAAGATTACGAAATAAAGGTCTTGATGGGAACCTGGTGCGCAGATAGTAAAAGAGAAGTTCCAAAGCTTTTAAAGATACTTGATAAATCAGATTTTAATTATGAAAATCTGAACATGGTGGCCGTTGATTATAACAAAACAACTCCATCAAAAATTGAGGATGAACTTGCTGTACACCGCGTACCAACCATTATTTTCTATAAGAACGGAGAAGAGGTTAACAGGTTCGTTGAATATTCGCAAGGAGAAAGCATAGAAGAGGATATAGCTAAAATAGTAAGTGGGAAAAAGTACAAAGATTCCTACGCAGACTAACTTAAAGCTCAGCTTAATACTCAAATTAGAAAATATTAACTAATTTCGCATTATGCCCAATTCTCTTACCTTAGCAGTTGATTTTGACGGGACTATAGTAGAGAACAGATTTCCTGAAATAGGAAAACCTATACTTTTTGCTTTTGAGTCCCTAAAGAAATTACAGGAAGAAGGCCACCGCCTTATCCTTTGGACTTATCGCCACGGCGAGCACCTTGATGATGCTATTAGGTTCTGTGAAAAGAACGGACTGAAGTTTTACGCTGTAAATAAAAGTTACCCAGAAGAAGATTATGATGATACGATCAGTAGAAAAATTCTGGCAGATATTTTTATTGATGACCGTAATCTTGGAGGTTTGAAAGGCTGGGGAGAGATTTATCAAATGCTCAGCAATGAAAATCCGCTCAACCATAAAAAGAAAAAGAAAAGATCCGGTTTATTCGGAAGATTGAAATAGAACTATGATAATACCAAAATCCAGAGAAGAAATAGAATTAATGCGTGAGAGCGCACTGGTAGTCTCAAAAACTTTAGGAATGCTCGCTCCCGAGATCAAGCCGGGTGTAACGACATTACAACTGGATAAGCTGGCCGAGGAATTTATAAGAGATCATGATGCTGTTCCAGGTTTTCTGGGTTTATATGATTTCCCTAATTCACTTTGCGTTAGCCCGAATGCGCAGGTAGTTCATGGAATACCAAATGACACACCGCTTAAAGAAGGTGATATCATTTCTATTGATTGCGGGGCTATAAAAAATGGATTTTACGGAGACCACGCCTACACTTTTGAAGTAGGAGAAGTTGCTCCGGAAGTAAAGAAATTGCTGGAAGTAACAAAAGAATCCCTGTATGTTGGGATTAGAGAATTCAAAGCTGGAAACCGTGTTGGTGACGTAGGTTATGCAATTCAAAAATATACCGAAGATCATGGCTATGGAGTCGTTAGAGAACTCGTAGGTCATGGACTTGGAAAAACTATGCACGAGGATCCTGAAATGCCAAATTATGGCAGAAGAGGCCGAGGAAAGAAGTTTGTTGAAGGGATGGTCGTAGCTATAGAACCCATGATAAATATAGGAACAAAAAGAATCAAACAGTTACCTGACGGCTGGACGATTTTAACAGCAGATAATAAGCCAAGTGCTCATTTTGAGCATGATGTTGCGCTTGTTGACGGTAAACCCGAACTACTATCTACATTTAAATATATTTATGAATCTTTAAAAATCAACTCAAAAGAAGAAAACGAATTTAGAGCTAAAGTTTATGATTAAAAGTTACAGACAGGAAATCTGGAAAACCCTACATAAAGATTCCTGGGAAGACCGCTTTGTCTATGAAGTCTCAAACTTCGGAAGAATGATCAGTTATCTGAAAAATCCCGATGGAGACCTCATGAAAGGCGGAAAAGTAGGTGGATATTTAAACTTCGCGGTAAAATTGAAGAATGGAAAACATAAGACGTATTACATTCATCGCATTATTGCAGAAACGTTTTTAGAAAAGAAAGAGGGCGACCAGTACGTGATTCACAAGAATTTTGTGAAGAACGACAATCGCGTATCTAATTTGGCATGGGCCACCAAAGACGAATGGGTCCAACATCAGTATAACAGTCCTAAGGTACAGGAGAACAAAAAGAAAAGGAAGCTTCGAAAAGTTACTTCTTATTCTAAGTTAACCTATGCACAGGCTGTAATTCTAAAGAAAAAACTTTTAGATCCTGACAGAAAAACCCGTATCAAGGTACTCGCTAAGCAATTTGGAGTTTCCGAGATGCAGTTATACCGTATTAAGTCAGGTGAAAACTGGGGAGATATCGAAGTATAGATATAATGAGTAATCTTTTTAAACTGGCCTTAAATTCTATTCCCAGGCCTGTTCTTATTAGAATGAGTTACCTGGTAAGGCCATTTTTAAAGATTTATCTTAAAGGCTCCCGATACACAGATCCTATCGACGGAAGCAGTTTTAAGAAGTTTTTACCTTACGGTTATGAAAATCAGCGGGAAAATGTACTTTCCCCTTCTACCCTTTCTCTGGAAAGGCATAGGCTCCTATGGCTTTATTTGAAAAACGAAACTGATTTCTTCAGCAAACAGCAAAAAGTTTTGCATTTCGCGCCGGAACAGGCTTTTTATAAAAGGTTCAGAAATCTTTCAAACCTGGATTATACCACTACAGATCTCAATTCTCCTTTGGCAGATGTGAAGGCAGACATTTGTGATTTACCCTTTGAAAACGAAAGATTCGATTTTATTTTATGCAACCACGTGTTGGAGCATATTCCAGATGACAGGAAAGCCATGCAGGAACTTTTCCGGATTCTGAAACCGGGAGGGACAGCTATTCTTCAAATTCCGCAGGAATTAGACCGGGAAGAAACCTTTCAGGATGATTCTATTACCGATCCTAAAGAGCGGGCCAGGATTTTTGGCCAGTATGATCATGTTCGTGTTTATGGTAGAGATTATTTCGACAAACTAAGAGAGGTTGGGTTTAAAGTTGAAGAAGCAGATTATACTGCAGCTTTATCAAAGGCTGAAATTGAAAAGTACAGGCTGGCTAAGGGAGAGATCATCCCGGTTTGCCGTAAATAATTACTCGATCAAATTCTTATCAAATCCGGAAGTTTTAAAAACTTTCATTTCTCCACCTTCAGAAGAATACAGAATATAAACTTCCACATTTTCAAGGTCCTTTAAAACCTCTTTTGTCCTTTCTAAACCTAAGGCCATAAAAGCAGTTGCGTATCCATCTGAGAGCATGCAGGTCTCAGCGATTACTGAAGCACTCAATAAATTACTTCTTTCAGCCTTACCCGATTTCGGATTAATGGTGTGAACATATTTCTGGCCCGAAACAGAATCTAACCTGTATTTTCTATAATTTCCGGAAGTTGCCATAGCGGCATTGGTAAGTTTAACTTTAGCCTGTAATCTGCGTTCCCCTTCTTCCTGATTGGGATCATCTATACCTACAACCCAATAAGATTCGTTCTCAAGATTCCTGCCTCTGGCTCTGAGTTCGCCACCCAGCTCTATTAAATAATTCTCAACATTCTTATTCTCCAGATAATCGGCTACAACATCTATGGCATACCCTTTAGCAATGGCATTAAAATCAAGATAGATAAATGGATTTTCTTTATTAACAGTCCGGTCATTCTTAATTTGAATTTTATCAAAGCCAACAAGTTTCCTTAAGGAATCCAGTTTTTTATCATCGATCTCATTCAGGGACTTTTCAGGCCCAAAACCGTAGGCGTTAACCAATACCCCTACTGTCGGGTCGAAGAAGCCATTAGTTTGCTTATAGATCTTTTCTGAAGCATTATAAACTTTGACAAAGTTATCATCAACTTTCACCGTAGTATCTCCCCTATTTATCCTTGAAATATCAGATTTAGTAATGTAAGTACTCATCGATGCGTTTATGGCATTGATAATACTATCCATGGAAGCTTCAAACTTGATTTCATCATCTAAAAAATAACGCACCATATAGGTAGTCCCCAATGCTTCACCAGTAAACTGATGAC
>CBDTXN010000146.1:0-7433 GCA_965364455.1 uncultured Flavobacteriaceae bacterium | reverse complement strand
AGAATTCTTGCAAATATGTCTGCTACAATAAATATTATTGAAGGCCTGGATTATAAATTCAATGTTGGTTTAGACAGAAGTGAGTCTACAAGACGAACCGCAATCTCTACAGCTTTTAATGCTAATAATATTCTTGGACGTGGGGTTGCTTCATATGAAGATAACTATAACTTCAACAAGCTTTTTGAACATACTTTAAGTTATAATTCAGATATTGCTGCAGACCTAAAATTGGATGCGGTAGTAGGTTATTCCTACCAAAGCTTTGAATCGAAAGGGAATAGTCTGGTAGGACGTGATTTTTCAATTGCAAACCAGGATAAATATATTAAGGACATTGGTTACGCGGCTACTTTTCAGCCAACCGAATCCCTTGCATATTTTAATCCATCATCAGAATTACAATCATTCTTTGGTAGAGCCAATTTCAACTGGTTAAGTAGATATCTTTTAACTGCTACCTTAAGAGCTGATGGATCCAGTAAATTTGGTTCAAATAACAGATACGGTTACTTCCCTTCTGTGGGTGCCGCCTGGAGAATTTCAGAAGAAGGTTTTATGCCTTTGGCAATCTCAAATCTTAAGCTTAGAGGTAGTTGGGGTATCACCGGTAACCAGGAATTCCCGGCAGGATCTGCCCAAACTCAATTTGGACCTACAGATGACGGTTCCGCTATACAACAGGTAAATGTTGCAAACCCAGATTTACAATGGGAAACCACTGAACAGTTTGGTGTTGGTATTGATTTTGGATTTTGGAATGACCGTTTAACTGGGTCTCTGGATTATTTCAACAGGACTACCAATGATCTTTTATTTAGATTACCGGCAATTCAACCTGCACCTGATGTAAATTACTGGACAAATTTTGATGATATAGAAATAGAGAACGAAGGTTTTGAAATTTCTTTTAATGCTAATGTGATTCAAAGTGAAGACTGGACTTTTGATGTATCTTATAACATGGCCTTCCTTGATAATACCATTACTAATGTAAGTAACCAATTCCCAATTGGGATTCCAACTGGTCAGGTTGACGGTAGAAGTTTAACGGGGCAACAATCACAATTACTTTATGATAACCAGCCTCTTTACGCTTTCTATTTGCCAGTCTTTGATGGTTATGACGAAAATGGCGCGCCAACTTACGTAGATACAAATGGAGATGGCGTTATAAATCCTAACTTTGATGGTCCAGGAAGATCTTCAGATAGAGATTTTGTTGGAGATCCTAACCCAGACATAACTTTAGGTATTGGATTGAATGCTTCCTTTAGAAATTTTGACTTTAGCGCAAACCTGAACGGAGCCTATGGTCATCAGGTATATGATAACACCAATGCTGCATTATTTTATAAAGCAGCAGTAGCAAACGGAGACAATGCTACCTATGCCGAAGTAAATTCGGGAGCCGATCCTGCAAATGGAGGACCATTCTTATCTACAAAAGATTTACAGAGTGGTGATTTCTTAAGGTTAAATAGTGCATCTATCGGTTATACCTTTAGGGGTGAAGATGATTTTGCCATCGATTGGATGAACTCACTACGTGTTTATGTAGCAGGACAGAATCTTTTCGTAATTACACCTTATGATGGATTCGACCCTGAGGTGAATGTGAATAAGTCTATAGATGACGTTCCATCATTTGGTATAGATTATACTTCCTATCCAAGAAGCAGAAGCTTTACGGTAGGAATCAATGCAAACTTTTAATAAAAAATTCTTATGAAAAAAATAGTATTAATTTTATTCGTTAGTATTCTAGCATTCGGGTGTACAAGTCTGGATGAGGAATTGAACGATACAGTAGGAAGTGAAGTGGCAGCTTCTACTGCAGATACAGAGTCGTTGCTCATTTCAGCGTACCAGGCAATGAGGATCTTTGATACTCAGGATAATATATTTGCCTTACAGGAACACACTTCAGATGAATTGGCAGGACCAACTCGTGGACCTGACTGGGATGATGGAGGTGTTTGGAGAAATTTACATACACACTCCTGGGCAAGTTCTAATAACTTTATAAACAGTGCTTACACAGGTTTATTGAGTGGTATTTTCCGTTCAACACAGGTATTAGAATTTAATCCAACTCCAGAGCAGGCTGCACAGGCAAGATTCCTAAGAGCATTCTTCGCGTTTCATTTAGTAGATAACTTTGGTCTTGTATTAGGTAGAGAGCCAGGGGAAGATCTTACTTCGCCTCCTTCTATTACTTTAAACAGGCCTGAAGGGATCAATTTTGTGATCGCTGAACTTGAAGAGGTAATTAATGACCTTCCAGATGTTGGAGATGCAACTGTTGCAAACAAAAATGCAGCTCACTTCTTACTAGCTAAGGCGTATCTGAACAGAGCTGTTTATATGGCTACAGATGAAAGTACAAATGCAGCTTCAGCAGGTCCATTTAGTTTTGATACTGGTGACATGAATAGTGTTATTACAAATGTAGATGCGATCATTAATTCAGGAGATTATGATCTGGAAACAATGTATTTTGATAACTTTTCACCTACAAATACAACTGATAGTTCTGAAAATATCTTCGTGAGTGAGAATAATAGAGGTAATAACCCGGCAAATACACATTCAAGATGGCATATGACTTTACATTACAATAACCAGCCTGATGGATGGAATGGATTTGTAACCCTTGCGGAGATTTATGACCTGTATGAAGATGGAGATATGAGACGAGAATTCACTCCAGATTATTTTGAAGGTAATACTGGTATGAATGCAGGATTTTTACTCGGTCAGCAATTTGCAGCAGATGGAACGCCATTGGAAGATAGAAATGGTGACCCATTAGCATTTACCAAAGATTTTTCACTTACTGCCTCCAGTGAGGTAGCAGGAATTAGAGTTATCAAATATCCTGTTGATTTTACAAATATCGGTTCTGTTGGTAATGATTACGTACACTTTAGATATGCTGATGCATTATTGATGAAAGCAGAAGCAATTCTTAGAGGAGGATCAGCTACAATGGGAGATACTCCTGAGTCTTTAGTTAACTCTATCAGGACTTTAAGAGGAACTTCAGATCTTGCTGCAGTTACTCTAGACGAGATTCTTGACGAAAGAGCAAGAGAATTATACTGGGAAGGATGGAGAAGAAATGATCAGATTCGTTTTTCAACATACCTAGATGCACATTACGAAAAACCAGCATCATCTGAAACTTATCTTTTGTTTCCGATTCCACCGGCAGCACTTTCTACAAATCCTAATTTAACTCAGAACCCTGGATATTAATTAGTTTTTGTATTTATAATTAAAAAGCCTTTCCGTAATTTGGAAAGGCTTTTAATTTAACGCTGCTAAACCCCAAATAAGTGGTATTGAAAAGATCAGTTTTAATCCTGTTCGGTATCTTTCTTTTTCTATCCTGCGCAGATGAGACCTCAGAGATCGAAGATGCCAGGTTTCGCATTGTTCCTTCTGAAGAAACCGGGATTGGTTTTAAAAATGAGATCACATCCACCAAAGACCTTAATATTCTTAATTATCTCTATTTCTATAATGGAGCAGGTGTAGCAGCAGGAGATTTCAATAATGACGGACTGTTAGACCTTTATTTCGCTGCCAATATGGATAGCGATAAGCTGTATCTTAATGAAGGTAATTTAAAGTTTAATGAAGTGTCTAAAGAGTCTGGGATCTTACAAACGAAATCATGGTCTACCGGGGTTACCACAGTTGATATTAATAATGACGGACTATTAGATATTTATGTCTGCGAAGTAGGAGATTATAAAATTCTAAAGGGTAAGAATAAATTATATATAAACCAGGGTTCTGGAAAGGATGGCATTCCACAGTTTAAAGAAGAAGCTGAAAAATATGATCTTGACTTCAGCGGAATGTCTACCCAATCTGCATTCTTAGATTATGATCTTGATGGAGATCTTGACATGTTCTTAATGAATCATTCGGTTCATCCGAATTCCAATTATGGAATAGGTGACCTTAGAAATAGGAAAGACAGTATTTCCGGGGACCGGTTATTCAGGAATGATCAGGGAAATTTTACCGATGTTTCAGAGGAAAGCGGAATCTATAGCAGTAAAATAGGTTACGGACTTGGATTGGCTATAGGAGACCTTAATAACGATGGCTATCCAGATATTTACGTTGGGAATGACTTTTTTGAAAATGACTATCTGTATATCAATCAGAAGGACTCAAGCTTTAGAGATCAAATATCTATTGAAAACAGTGGGGTAGCACATACTTCCCATTATTCCATGGGTGTGGATATAGCAGATTTTAATAATGATGGTTTACAGGATATCGTTAGCCTTGATATGTTGCCGGAAGATCTAACTACCTATAAGGCTTCAGGAACAGATTATTCCTACCAGATTTATCACAACTACCTGAATAAGGGTTATTCCAATCAGTATATGCAGAATGCACTACAGGTAAACCTCGGAAATTCTCACTTCAGCGAAATTGCCCATTTTTCTGGAATTGCAGCTACCGAATGGAGTTGGGCGCCTCTATTTGCAGATCTTGATAACGACGGGAAAAAGGATCTGTTTATTTCCAATGGCATTCTGGGGGCTACAAATGATATGGACTATATAAGCTTTATCGCGAATGAAAATATTCAGAAGCGATTAAGTAAGGGGATGAGTGATCAGGATCTGAAGATCATCAAAGAGATTCCCGAAAAGAAAACGGCCAATTATTTTTTTAAAAATAAGGGCGGTTTTGATTTTCAAAATATGGATGGTGAATGGATTCATAGTAAAGATTCCTTTAGTAACGGCGCTGTTTATGTGGATCTGGATAATGACGGTGATCTGGATCTTGTAACCAATAATGTGAATACAGAAGCCTTTGTCTACGAAAATCTTAGCAGGGATAAAGATAGTTTGGGTTATATAGACCTGAGTTTTATAGGTCCTGATAACAACAAATCTGGGATTGGAGCTAAGGCAGTTTTATATGCAGGAAATGAAATACAGATCATGGAGAATTATCCCACCCGTGGATATTTGTCATCAGTTCCACCAATTTTGCATTTCGGTCTTGGAGGAATCGAAAATATCGATTCAATAGCTATAACCTGGCCTGGAGGATCACGACAAGTTTTATCTGATATTAAACCCAATAGAAATTTAACTATCGATTTTAAAGATGCATTTTATCCTGAAAAAGGTATAGATACAGTTAGACAGGGGAAAGATCTACCTTTTATATCAAATACACATAGGGAATATTCATTTAAGGATTTCACTTACGAACCTTTAATTCCATTCTCTCAATCCAATCTTGGGCCTGCAACTTCTGTCATAGATTTTAATAAGGATGGGAAGGAGGATATTTTCATTTCCGGTGACCAGTTTAATCCGGGTAAGATCTGGATGCAAAATAATATAGGAGAATTTAAATTATTAGACCAAGCTGAAATTAACTCCAACTCCAAGGAACCTGTAGATCAGGTATTCTTTGATTTCGATAATGATAAAGATTTAGATCTATTAGTTGTCTATGGTGGAGCAGATCCAAATAATACCGGTAAAAATCATCCTCTGCTTTATTTAAATAAAAATGGAGTTTTAGAAAAGACTGAATTACTGGATGAAGTTGATATTAACGCCTCTGTGGTAAAAACTGCCGATTTCAATAAGGATGGTTTTATGGATGTTTTTATCGCCAGCAATTCAGATTATGGCAATTACGGTAGTTCTCAAAAGGCCATAATTTTAATGAATAAGGCGGGAACTGAATTCAACAAATCATCAGAATTTGAGAATGCATTTAAGGTTCTGAGAATGATCTATGATGCAGTAATAGTTGACTTTAATAAGGATGGTTTACAGGATATTGTTCTGGCTGGCCATTATATGCCAATAACCATTCTTCTGAATGACGAAGAGGGAGACTGGACCAAAAAAGAAATTAAAAATACCGAAGGGTGGTGGAACTCGGTTGCCTTAGAAGATTTTGATAAAGATGGTGACTACGATATTGTGGCTGGAAACTGGGGGCTAAATAGCAGACTCAAAGCTTCCATTGAAAAACCTCTTCAGCTTTATTTAAATGATTTTGATAATAACGGTAAGACAGATCCTGTATTGACTTATTTCTACCAGGGAAGGGAAACACCTTTGGCGACTAAGGATGAACTTGCAAAACAGATCCCTCAATTAAATAAATCGTTTTTATCCTATACAGATTTCGCGAAAGCAAATTTTAATGATTATTTTTCTAATGAGAAAATTAACGAAGCGGTGAAGAAGAAAGTGGTAACTCTGGAAACCACTCTTTTTGAAAATAAAGGAAATCTTGAATTTTCGAAAAGAAATTTACCAAGGGAGATCCAGTTTTCATCTGTTCATGATATTCTACTTACAGATCTGGACCTGGACGGATTAACAGATCTTGTAATGGGAGGGAACAATTACCACGTAAATACCCAGTTGGGCAGGCAGGATGCCAGTAGAGGCTATATCCTTCGAAATAGAGGAGATCTGGATTTTGAATTGATCAAAAACAAACTTTACGTGAATGGACCGGTAAAATCCATAAATAAGATAAAAGTATCTGATGAGAATTACCTCATTTTTGGAGTCAACAACGGTGAGACTCAGTTTGTGAAATACCCCAAAATAGATGATTAGAAAGACCTTATTAATATTTAGTACCCTTCTTGTAATTTCCTGTGCAAAAGATAAAAAAGAACCGGAAACGCAGGTTGACAGGGAATTCCTCTTTACAGAAATGCCTTCAGACTCTACAGGAATTGATTTTATCAATAAGGTTGATAACGAGAAGGACTTTAATATTTTTAATTACAGGAACTTTTATAATGGTGGAGGTGTTGGGATTGGAGACCTGAATAATGATGGACTACCTGATGTTTACCTAACCGCAAACCGAGAAAAGAATAAGCTCTATTTAAACAAGGGAGATTTTAATTTTGTAGACATAAGTAGTTCGGCAGGAGTTGAAGGTAAAAGGTCCTGGTCTACGGGGGTCACCATGGTCGATATTAATGCCGATGGCTTTCTGGATATTTATGTGTGTAATGCAGGTAACCTGGAAGGTGACGATAAGAAAAATGAACTGTTTATAAATAATGGAGATCTTACTTTTACTGAAAAGGCAGCAGAATATAATCTTGACGACAGTGGTTTTGGAACACATGCAGCTTTTTTTGATTATGATTCTGATGGAGACCTGGATGTATATTTACTTAATAATAGCTTTATTCCTGTAAGTAGCCTTGGCTATGTGAACAAAAGAGAATTGCGCAGTGAAGACTGGGATATACCCGAAGTTTTGAAAGGTGGAGGTGACAAATTACTAAGGAATGATAATGGGAAATTTACTGATGTTAGTGAGAAAGCCGGTATTTATGGAAGTTTAATTGGTTTTGGATTGGGTGTGACCATAGGCGATATTAACGGGGATTT
>CBDTXN010000145.1:0-7482 GCA_965364455.1 uncultured Flavobacteriaceae bacterium | reverse complement strand
AAAGGTAAATACCGAACCAAGGAATGGGTTCATACCAGATACGAACATATGGTGTCCCCATACGATTGTTGATAGGAATGCGATCGCAAGGATCGAAGCAACCATCGCACGGTAACCAAAAATTGGCTTACGTGAGTTTGTTGCTATAACTTCTGAAGTGATTCCCAGTGCCGGAAGAAGTACAATATATACCTCCGGGTGACCTAAGAACCAGAATAAGTGTTCGAATAATACCGGAGAACCTCCCTGGTGACTAAGCACTTCTCCCTGGATAAAGATATCACTAAGGAAGAATGAAGTACCAAAACTACGGTCCATTATTAGTAACAATGCTGCTGAAAGTAATACCGGGAATGATACCACACCGATAATTGCAGTTACAAAGAATGCCCAGATGGTAAGTGGTAGCCTCGTCATAGACATACCTTCAGTTCTCAGGTTGATCACCGTAACGATATAGTTAAGTGAACCTAATAATGAAGATGCGATAAAGATAGCCATGGAAACTAACCAAAGCGTCATACCTGTTCCTGAACCACTAATAGCCTGCGGCAACGCACTTAACGGAGGATAGATGGTCCAACCAGCCATTGCAGGTCCTGATTCAACGAATAGAGATGAAAGCATGATCACAGAAGAAAGGAAGAACAACCAGTAAGAAACCATGTTAAGGAATCCAGAAGCCATATCCCTTGCACCGATCTGCAACGGAATTAATAAGTTTGAAAAAGTACCACTCAACCCGGCTGTAAGTACAAAGAATACCATGATAGTTCCGTGAATGGTCACCAATGCGAGATACATACTTGGAGTCATAACTCCGTCTGGAGCCCATTTATCTCCTAATAATACCTCAAATATCCAGAAGGATTGCTCCGGCCAGGCAAGCTGGATACGGAACAGGATCGACATTGCGATACCAATAACCCCCATTATAAGTCCGGTAATAAGATATTGCTTGGCAATCATCTTATGGTCCTGACTAAAAATATACTTTGTTATAAAAGTTTCCTTATGATGATGTAGGTGATCATCATGGTGATCGTGTGCCGGTGCGTTTGCAATTGCTGACATATCTCTAATTCTTTTTCTTAATATTTTTTTTAGTCTACTACAGCCACTTCTTCACCTTCCTGTGGCGCATTTTCGGTCTCCTGCCCTTCTTCAGAACCATCTTCCTGCATTGATTCTGGTGTATCATCTCCGGCAGTATCTTCAGGTCTGTCTACATTTTCACTACTATCTTCCATAGTGCTACCAAAAGTTGGTTGCTCTTCTAACCAGGCATTGAAATCTTCTTCAGATTCAACAATGATCTTCATCTGCATATTATAGTGAGCCTGTCCACAGATCTTATTACAAAGAAGGAAATAGTCGAATTCATAAGCATCTAGAGTAGGTTCTCCCTGAGCTCTTAATTCTTCATTCTTTTCGTTTCTTTCTTCGTTAACACTCTTTACTTTATCTACCATATACTCGCTCTGACGCATCTCTTCGGTAGTAATAGTTGGAGTGAATCCAAACTGGGTGATCATACCTGGAACTACATTCATCTGGGCTCTGTGGAATGGGAAATATGCAGAGTGCAATACATCCTGAGATCTGAACTTAAATAATACCGGCTGACCTACAGGCAAATGTAATTCAGTTACGATTTTATCATCTTCAGCATAAGAATCAGATTCATCAACACCTAACTGGTTCACACCTTCGATAAAACGAACATTCGCTTTTCCTAAAGTATTGTCTTCACCAGAGTATCTCGCTCTCCAGTCGAACTGGTATGCATAAAGCTCAATAACCATAGGATCTTCATCTTCGTTGATATTCATGATATCACTCCAGGTAAATAATCCGTAGATAATAAGTCCTGCAAGAACGATCACCGGAATAATGGTCCAGATGAACTCTAATTTATCATTATCTGCATAGAATAAAGCCTTCTGAGTCTTCTTCCCTTTGTATTTATATGCAAAGAAGTGAAGAAGGAACTGAGTTATTACTTGCACCACCATTATCAGGGCGATAGAAATAAACATCAGGTTATCATATTCAGATCCATGTTCTGCGGCAGCTTCAGGAAGGTAGAATCTACCATATTCCCAGAAGCAGTATATTGTAATTACGTAAAGGAAAATCACGAACCCTAACATCAGTATTCCGTTCAGGCGGTTATCCTTATCATTTGCAACCTGGGTAGTATCGGCATCGGGTCTCTGGGATAACTGAAATATCTTCGAGATCTGCCAACCTGTTACGGCCAGAAGTGCTAGTACTATGATTACTAAAAATACGGTCATTTTATAAGTTCTTCTTTAAACAATCAATCTTTATTAATAGTGGTAATGCTTACTCTCCTTGATAAAAGGGTTTCCTTTAACCAGTAATGGCGCTTTGGTAAGAGCATTGAATACTATAAAAGTAAACAAGCCTCCAAACAATAACACAGCACTAATTTCAGGAATTCCAATAAACCATGACTCTCCAACAGTAGCAGGCATCACCATCACATATACATTAAGGTAATGACCACATAGGATCACAATTCCAGTCATGATAACAAACCAGTTCACTCTCTTGTAGTCGCTGTTCATTAATAACAATACAGGGAAAAGGAAGTTAGTTATCAACATTCCGAAGAATGGTAATTGATAATCTTCCATTCTCTGGATAAAGTATACCACTTCTTCAGGAATATTTGAATACCAGATCAACATAAACTGAGAGAACCACAGGTACGTCCAGAAAATACTGATACCGAACATGAACTTCGCCAGGTCATGAATATGGCTGTCATTCACAAATTCCAGATATCCACGTTTTTTAAGATATATACTTATGATGGCGATCGTAGTAATACCAGATACAAATAAGCTGGCAAAAACGAACCATCCAAATAATGTACTAAACCAGTGCGGATCTAAACTCATGATCCAGTCCCATGACATCATAGATTCGGTCACGATAAAGAATACTAGAAATCCTGCCGCCAGTTTAAAGTTCTTTTTAAAATATGTCAGATCTGTAGAATCATCCATTTTGATAGAATTCTTCCTAAGCAGATGTCTGAAGAATACCCATCCTCCAAGATAGATTGCAGCTCTAATAAGGAAGAAAGGTACATTTAAATATGCTGTTTTATTCTGAATGATTTCGTCATGCGCTACTACTTCCGGATCCATCCACACGAATAGGTGGTTAAGGTGTAATCCTGAAAGTACTAAAAGTACAAATACGATGATTCCTCCAGGTAACAAGTAAGCTGTGATAGCTTCCATTACTCTGAAAAGTACCGGGGACCAACCTGCCTGTGCAGCATACTGGATAGCATAAAATGCTAGTACTCCTAAAGAGATCATAAAGAAAAAGAATGCAGCTACATATAGTGCAGCCCATGGCTTATTTTGAAGCTGGTGCAAAATATGCTCATAATGCTCATCTCCATGTGCTCCTTCTCCGTGAGCAGCTTCTTCACCGTGAGCTTCTCCAGCATGTTCCTGTTCGCTTTCGTAGCCTGTGACATCTGTAGTTTCTACATTATCACCTCCAGGAAGCTGTTCTACATTAATTCCGGTAGTATTCTCGGCATGTCCTTCACCATGATGTTCAGAAGCCATCATTTCCTTAACTTCCTCTACGGTATCTGGTGCCGCGATGAATCCATAAATGAGACCTATTGCGCCAACAATCATAAAGATGATTGCTGTTAATTTTAATTTACTGGATAGCGTATACATATCGATATAGATCTAAATCTTTATTCTTGACTTTCGGTTTGGTTATTCTCGTTAGCAGGCTCAGAGTTCACGTCTCCTTCATCCTTATATAGATTTGCATCTGCTCTGGATGGTAAAAGGCTTTTCTGAACATCTCCTTCCTCAACGTATTCTCTTTCAGGTTTTCCCTCTAACTGGTCCTTAAGACTCATCACATAGTGATCTATCTGCCAACGCTCCTTGATAGAGGTTTGAGCTGCGTAAGATCCCATATTGTTAATTCCGTAGTACATTACGTGGTAAACACTACCTTCAGTAATTGCACGACCGGCATCATCATAAGATGGTACACCCAATATTTTTTCTCTTTCTACAAGTATTCCTTTACCAGCACCTTTGTCTCCATGACATACAGCACAATAAATAGTATAAAGAGCTTTACCTTCAGCCAGGTTATCCTGGGTGTAAGGTAATGGATTGGTTAGATTTTCCTTGGCATTAGCATACCCCTGTGGATTATTCTCATAATCATAAGGCAACCAACCTCTGGCGATCGACCCTTCAACAGGTAGTTTTGCTTCCTGACCTTTTTCAAATACCTCGTATTCACCATAAGTTTCATAACCTACAGATTCATACATATCTGGCATATATTGATAGTTTGGATCGTCTTTGTCCTGGCAGGAAACAACTGCTAAGCCCAGCAGACAAAATCCTATAGTTTTATGGAACAAACTTCTCATTATCACTATTTATTATTCTATTAGTTTAATTTCAGATGCACCTGTTTTATATAAAAAGTCGGTCAGGTCATCAATATTATGATTGGCTGCATCAACTTCCATAAGGAACACATCATCTGTTGTTCTTACATCAGGATTCTCAGCGCTTTTGAAAGGCCACAATTTACTTCTCATATAAAAAGTAATTACCATAAGGTGGGCAGCAAAGAAAACAGTTAATTCAAACATGATCGGTACAAAAGCCGGCATGTTCTGAAAGAAACTAAAACTTGGCTTACCACCAATATCCTGAGGCCAGTCTTCTATCATGATAAAATTCATCATAGCAACGGCTACAGAAAGCCCTACCAAACCATAAAGGAATGATGTGATGGCCAGTCTTGTTGGAGCAAGTCCCATTGCCTTATCAAGTCCGTGGACCGGAAACGGGCAATAGATCTCACCTATATGATAGCGTGCTTCACGAATCTGCTTTACAGCCTGTAAAAGCAAATCGTCATCTCTGTAAATAGCGTGTAAAACTTTAGATGCCATCCTGATTATTTATTTTTTAGTTTGTTTGCCTGAGCGATCCATCCTTCTCTATTCTCTTCGATAGGGAAATTCTCGATCACTTCATCAAGCAATTCAAAATCCTGTTCTGTTAATTTGCTCACCTGGTCAAACAAGTAGATACCAACCTGGTGGAAATGTTGCTGAAGCAACGGCCCAACATTTTTAAGCTTAGTAAGATCATCTGCATCCTGAGTTGAAGGATCGTAAGTTCCGATTCTTGAAAGCATTTCGTCGATACGATCTTTCATTACTTCAGAAACAACAAGTCCTTCAGCATTCACAGTATCCTCATGAGGATGATCTGCTTCTTTTTTCTTTGTATGCTCGGTATCCTCTATCTTATGGTGAATACCTGTTTCCTCATTCATTTTAGGATCTCTCCCTACCGCCTGAGGATCGTAATGAAGTACATCATCACCATGTTCAGCTCTTAGTTTCTTATATTTTTCTCCAGAAGCTTTAAGTATCGTCTTAACCTCTGCCTGTGCGATCACAGGGAACGAACGGGCATATAGAAGGAACAATACAAAGAAGAATCCAATAGTACCAATGAATATCCCAATATCTACAAATGTTGGAGAGAACATCGTCCAGGAAGATGGAAGGTAATCACGGTGAAGCGAAGTCACGATAATCACGAAACGTTCAAACCACATCCCGATGTTTACTACAATAGAGATAAAGAAAGAGAACATGATACTTGTTCTAAGTTTCTTGAACCACATGAACTGTGGAGAGAACACGTTACAGGTCATCATACTCCAGTATGCCCACCAGTAAGGTCCGGTAGCCCTGTTAAGGAATGCATACTGTTCGTATTCAACTCCTGAATACCATGCGATAACAAGCTCAGTAATATAAGCAGTACCAACGATAGAACCAGTGATCATGATCACAATGTTCATCAATTCGATATGCTGAATAGTAATATAGTCTTCAAGATTAGAAACCTTTCTCATGATGATAAGCAGGGTGTTTACCATGGCAAATCCAGAGAAGATCGCACCCGCAACGAAGTAAGGAGGGAAAATGGTGGTGTGCCATCCCGGGATTACCGAAGTTGCGAAGTCAAAAGATACAATGGTGTGTACAGAAAGTACCAGTGGCGTCGCAAGACCTGCAAGAACCAGAGACACTTCTTCAAAACGCTGCCAGTCTTTAGCACGTCCACTCCATCCAAATGATAATATTCCGTAAACTCTTTTTGTGAAAGGCGTAATCGCTCTGTCACGGATCATCGCGAAATCTGGAAGTAAACCTGTCCACCAGAATACAAGTGATACAGAAAGATACGTAGAGATCGCAAATACATCCCAAAGAAGCGGTGAGTTAAAGTTCACCCAAAGAGATCCAAACTGGTTAGGAATTGGAAGTACCCAATATGCCAACCATGGACGCCCCATGTGAATTAAAGGGAAAAGACCCGCCTGCATTACAGAGAAAATGGTCATAGCCTCTGCAGACCTGTTAATAGCCATTCTCCACTTCTGGCGGAATAAAAGTAATACGGCGGAAATAAGTGTACCGGCGTGACCAATACCTACCCACCATACGAAGTTGGTAATATCCCAGGCCCAACCTACTGTTTTGTTTAATCCCCAGGTACCTATACCTGTAGAAATTGTGTAAACTATACATCCTACACCCCAAAGAAAGGCAACAAGTGAGATAGCAAAAACTATCCACCAGGTTTTATTAGCCCTTCCTTCAACCGGCGCAGCAACATCAACCGTCACATCGTGATAGCTTTTGTTCCCGGTAACTAGAGGCTTTCGTATAGGTGCTTCGTAATGAGACATATCCTTATCTGATTGATTCTTAGTTATTCGTTATATTAAGCTTCGGTTGTATTTCTAACTTTTGTCTGGTACATCACATTTGGTTTTGTACCTACATACTCAAGCAGATGATACATCCTGTCATCATTTTTCTTTTCAAGAATTTTTGAGTCCTTATTATTCACATCTCCAAAGACCATCGCTCCTTTATCACAGGCAGCAGAACAAGCAGTATGGAATTCTCCATCTTCGATCGTTCTACCTTCACGCTTCGCATCAAGGATCGTCTTTTGAGTTTTCTGAATACACATAGAACATTTTTCCATAACCCCTCTAGAACGTACTGTAACATCTGGGTTAAGCACCATTCTACCAAGGTCATTGTTCATGTGGTAATCGAATTCATCGTTCTGTGCATCGTTGAACCAGTTGAAACGACGTACTTTATAAGGACAGTTGTTTGCACAATATCTTGTACCTACACAACGGTTATAAGCCATATGGTTTTGACCTTGACGACCATGAGAAGTTGCTGCTACAGGACAAACTGTTTCACAGGGAGCATGGTTGCAATGTTGACACATAACCGGCTGGAAAGCCACCTGCGGGTTAGCAGCCGGATCTTCCATTTCCTCAAAGCCAGATTTGGACTCAAATGCTCCTGAAAGCTCATCTTTTTTGATGTTATCG
>CBDTXN010000144.1:0-7489 GCA_965364455.1 uncultured Flavobacteriaceae bacterium | reverse complement strand
AAACCCGGTGATCATGGACTTATAAGGACTGAATTTCCCGGAGGCTGGAGTGATAGTGAAGTAAATGCTTTTACAGGTGAGGGACTTAATGAGGATCAGAAGGAAATGCAGAATTTTCTTAAAACAATACTCAATTACCGTAAGGATAGTAAGGCGATCCAAAATGGGAGAACAATTCATTTTGCCCCAGATAATAACACCTATCTTATTTCCCGAATTTCAGGAAATGAAAAAGTGGTCCTTATTTTAAATAGAAATCAAGAATCTGTAGACCTGGATCTGGCAAGATTTGAAGAATTAGGTCTTCAGAATTCTACTATGAAGGACCTTACTACAGGTAAAGAGGTAGAATGGAAGGATAAACTAAAACTCGATAAAAGAGGCGTATACTTTCTAACGACAAAGATCAACTAAAAACTAAATTCAAAATAAAAAATCGTAAAAATGAAGAAACTTGTATTGATTTTAATGGTATTCAGTTTTCTGTTATCATGTAAGAACGAATCAGATAAAGATCAGGATCAGGTAGCAGAAACTACTAAGGATAGCTTAGCACCTGTGAGTGATGAATTGATGGAATCAGCTGTTATTTATGAAGCTAACATTCGCCAGTATTCGCCGGAAGGTACCTTTGATGCTTTCACTAAAGATATCCCACAACTTAAGGAACTTGGAGTTAAGGTGATTTGGTTAATGCCAATGTATCCTATCTCTGAAAAGAATAGAAAGGCGACAGGCGGCCGTGATGTCGAAGATATTGAAGATCCTGAAGAGCGTAAAAAATACCTGGGAAGTTACTACGCGATTTCAGATTATACAGCCGTAAATCCTGAACATGGAAACATGGAGGATTTTGATGAGTTAGTGCAAACAGCTCATGATAACGGAATGTATGTTATCCTGGACTGGGGGGCTAATCATACAGGCTGGGATCACCAATGGCTGGAAGATCACAAAGACTGGTATACTCAGAATGAAAAAGGAGAGGTTGTAGATCCTATTAACGATGAGACAGGTGAATCATGGGGTTGGACAGATGTTGCCGACCTTAATTTTGATAATCAGGAATTGCGCAAGGCTATGATCGAGGATATGCTTTTCTGGGTAAGAGAACATGATGTAGATGGTTTTAGAGCTGATGCAGCCCATTCAGTTCCTACAGATTTCTGGGAAACCGCTGCAGAGGCAATTAAAGCAGAAAAGCCAGTATTTATGTTAGCTGAAGCCCAGGATCCTAAAGATCTTTTCCATAATGCTTTTGATATGGGTTATAACTGGGAAGGTCACCATATTATGAACAGCATTGCTAAAGGTGAAAAAACAGCAAAAGACTGGGACGAGTATATGCAAAAGATCGATACTACTTTTCAGGATGACGATTACCTTATGAATTTCGTAACGAATCATGATGAGAATTCCTGGGCAGGTACAGTTAGGGAGAGAATGGGGGATGCTTCAGAAGCTATGCTGGCGCTAACCTATACAATTCCTGGTATGCCTTTGATCTATAGTGGTCAGGAGTATGATATGGATAAGAGATTATTATTTTTTGAAAAGGATACGATCCCAAAAACCAAAGGAAAGGTTTATCCGCTTTTGGAAAAATTAGGTGAGTTAAAAAATACCAATCTGGCCTTAAACGGAGGGAAAGATGCAGCTAGTTATACAGATATTAAAACTTCTGCTGAAGAGAAGGTTCTTGCTTTTAAAAGAGAAAAGAATGGTGAGGTTATTTATTATGTAGCAAATATGACTGATGAACCTGTCTCTTTTACTGCGGAATTTGAAGGTGAATTTTCAGATTATATGAATGGAGCAGATGTTTCAATTTCGAAAGATCAGGAAATGCAATTTGAGCCGTGGGCCTATAAAATTTTGATAAATAAGTAAATAAAGTCCTAAATATTTGCAAAAAGCCACTGTTTAGTGGCTTTTTTTATTAGTTATTAACCGAAAACGTTTTAGTTTTTTCCGAAATTAGGTAATTGGTTTGAAAGAGGTTAGCTTTGATGTAAATGGTTGAAAAAATAAAAAACATTGCGGTTCTTACTTCCGGTGGAGATGCTCCAGGAATGAATGCTGCAATAAGAGCAGTTGTGCGTGCATGTTCTTTCTATAAATTGACCTGCACAGGAGTATATAGAGGATATCAGGGCCTAATCGAAGCTGATTTTGAAACCCTGGATGCCCGTTCAGTAAGAAATATTATTAATAAAGGTGGAACTTTCCTGAAATCCACCCGTTCCGAAGAGTTTAAAACCAAAGAGGGCCGTAAAAAAGCTTTCGATAATTTAAAGGCAAACAATGTTGATGCCTTAATTGTAATTGGAGGTGACGGGACTTTTACCGGTGGCCAGCTATTTAGCCAGGAATTCAAATTCCCTATTGTTGGTATTCCCGCTACTATCGATAATGATATTAATGGAACCGACTATACCCTAGGTTATGATACTGCATTAAATACTGTGGTAGAAGCGATCGATAAAATTCGTGATACTGCCAGTTCTCATAACAGACTTTTTCTTATAGAAGTTATGGGGAGAGATGCCGGTGATATCGCATTGAATAGTGGTATTGGAGCAGGTGCTGAGGAAATTCTGATCCCTGAAGAAAACCTGGGTGCAGAAAGACTTATAGATTCTCTAAAGAAAAGTAAAAAATCAGGAAAGACTTCAAGTATTATCGTAGTTGCTGAAGGCGAGAAAAGTGGGAAAAACATTTTTGAACTGGCTAGTTACATCGAGGAAAATCTTGATGAATATGAAATAAGAGTTTCAGTTCTAGGGCATATTCAGCGTGGTGGTTCACCAAGTTGTTTTGATCGCGTGCTAGCCAGTAAGCTTGGTGTAGGTGCGGTAGAAGCCTTAATGAACGGGAAATCTGAAATAATGGTTGGCATACATCATCAAAAAGTGGTGCATGTAGACCTTGTTACCGCAATAAAAGGTGACGCAAAAATAGATAAAGAATTAAGAAGGGTGGCAGACATCACTTCAGTATAATTAAAAACCAGAATAATGAGTACAAAAATTGGAATTAACGGATTTGGGCGAATTGGAAGAATTGCTTTCAGAATTGCCGCTCAAAATAAGAATGTTGAGGTTGTAGCTATAAATGATCTTCTTGATGTAGATCACCTTGCTTATTTATTGAAATACGATTCTGTACATGGAAAATATGATGGATCTGTTGAGGTTAAAGACGGAAATCTTTTCGTTGACGGAACCAAGATCAGAGTAACTTCAGAAAAGAACCCGGCAGACCTTAAATGGGGAGATGTAGGAGTAGAGGTTGTTCTAGACTGTACAGGAATCTTCACAGATAAAGATAATGCAAAAGCACATTTAGACGCAGGAGCTAGAAAGGTAGTGATTTCAGCACCTTCTAAAACTGCGCCAATGTTCGTAATGGGAGTAAACCATGAGGATGTTACTGCAGATGATCATATTGTATCAAATGCTTCATGTACAACCAACTGTCTTGCGCCACTTGCCAAGGTGATCGATGATGAGTTTGGTTTAGTTGAAGGACTTATGACCACTGTTCACGCGTCAACATCTACTCAGTTTACCGTAGATTCACCTTCGAAAAAGAACTTTAGACTAGGTAGGAGTGCAATGGCTAATATTATCCCTAGTTCAACCGGAGCAGCAGTTGCGGTAACTAAGGTAATTCCTTCATTGAAAGGAAAACTTACCGGGATGGCATTCCGTGTACCTACTACAGATGTTTCTGTTGTAGACCTTACTGTTCGTACCGAAAAGAATACCTCTTACGATGAAATAAAGGCAGCATTCAAAAAAGCTTCAGAAGGCTCTCTTAAAGGAGTTGTTTCTTATACTGAAGAGGAAGTAGTAAGCCAGGATTTCGTATCAGATGCGCATACTTGTAATTTTGATGCCGGAGCAGGAATAGCTTTAAATGACAATTTCTTCAAGCTAATCGCATGGTATGATAATGAGTATGGATACTCGGCTAAACTTATCGACCTTGCCGTTCACGTAGCGTCTTTATAATATTTTAGATCTGAAATAAACACAGGCTAGCCGAGAATATCGTAAATTTGACGTTAGGACTGTGTTTATTTCCGGTTTTAATTAATCATCAAAACAAATGATTTTAATTGCTGATGGGGGTTCCACCAAATGTGACTGGATACTTCTGAATAATGAAGGTGAACAGGTATTTAAGACCAGGACAAAGGGCTTAAATCCTGCTGTGTTTAAGGAACCCGTTCTTGAAGAAAGACTTGCTGAAAATCCCGAACTCGCCGAAGTTAAATCTAAAATAGAAAAAGTACATTTCTACGGCGCTGGTTGTGGTACTCCTACACCGCGGGAACTATTAAAAAGTATTATTGGGAATTATTTTACCAATGCTGATGAGGTTCTGGTAATGGAAGATATGGTGGCGGCGGTATATGCAGCCACTACAGAGCCCGGAATAGTTTGTATTCTGGGAACAGGATCCAATAGCTGCTATTTTGATGGTGAAAACATCCATCAGGCGGTAGATTCACTGGGTTATATTCTTATGGATGAAGCCAGTGGTAATTACTTTGGGAAAAGGCTTATACGTGATTATTACTATAAACGTATGCCTCCGGAAGTAGCTGCGAGTTTCGAAGAAAAATTTGATCTTAATTCAGATACTATCAAAATGAACCTTTATCGCAAGGATAACCCTAATACATACCTTGCTCATTTTGCTGAATTCATTTTCACCAATGAACGCAATGGATACTTTTATAAATTATTGCATGAAGGATTAACAGATTTTGTTCATTCTCGTGTCTTATCTTATCCACAGGTTACATCAGTGCCGGTGCATTTTATTGGAACTATTGCTTTCTTTAGCGAAGATATTATTCGTGCGGTTTTACAACCTTATGGTATCGAACTAGGAAATATTGTAAGAAGACCTATTGATGCATTGATAGAATATTACCGACAGAATGTGATTAAAGTTTCTTAAAGTCAATATAATAGAATAGAAAAAGCCTGCTTCTCAGCAGGCTTTTTTCATTTTAGACAATTTTTAGATAATATTAAGATTAACATCCGTTTCGTTGTTTAAATCAAAAAGTTGTGTTAATTTAATAAGCTAAACTGTTGACAATGAGGTATGCTGCAAAGGTAATAAAGGATAACAGGTCCAGAATCCTCGATGACTGGGAATTGCGAGTTAAAGAAGAGATCCCGGCAGCTGTTATTTCAAGTGATCTTGTACTAAGAAATCAGTTATCGAATGTGCTCGAGGATATTACCCACATCATGAATAGGTATGATGGTTTTCTTGAAGTAAATGAAAAAGACGAATATCAGGAGATCATTAAAGATAGTCTAGATCATGGTCGGCACCGTGCCACCGCGTCACATCTTACGGTTAAACAAATCTTAAAGGAATACCTTATATTTCATAGAATACTCACCGGACTTTTAATAGATAAGCAGGTTTACACTAAGGAAGTTGGAAATATTCTGAAGTATGCTCTTGAAACCGCGATGTTGACTTCAGCCAGTGCTTATAATGATTCCCTTCAGGAAATGAGAGAAAAGTTGATTGGTACCCTGGCTCATGATATTAGGAATCCCATTTCTGCGGCGTATTTTGCCCTGGACGTAATAAAACCTGAAGATGATATTGAGCGAATTGAGAACCTCAAAAAGATGGGTTTAAGAAGCTTAAAAAAATCTCTTGATCTTGTAGAGGGCCTACTGGATGCCATTAGTGTAAAAGCAGGTGAGGGGCTAACCCTTAATTTTATTGAGACCGATGTGGTAAAGGAAGTTCGCTGGGTGTATAAGGAAGCTAGAGAGATCTATACCCATAGTTTCAATTTTCATTGCTCTGAAGAAAATATTATCGGAATTTTTGATCCTACGGCGATTAGAAGAGTGGTAGAGAACCTTGTGACCAACGCAGTGAAACATGGCTCACGCGACACGCCAATAAATATTTCAATTGAAACCGAAGCGGAGTATGCAGTCATTAAAGTGAAGAACTGGGGAAAACCTATAGCTAAAGAAGATCAGTTGGAGATCTTCAATTTTCTGAAAAAAGGTATCAATAGACAGGAGTTCAATGGAGATGGTTGGGGTATGGGCTTAACCCTTATAAAAAGCGTGGCGGAAGCTCATGGAGGCGAAGTCGTTTTAGAAAGCAACCTGGATCACGGAACGGCCTTCTATGTTCGTTTGAAACGATATGCCCAAAAACCAGGAAAAGTTCGAACCGAACTAAAATATTCTGAAAATTAATTCCTATTAGTAAGGAATAAAATGTAAATTCCTTTCCTTTAAACAATTAGAAAGACCCTGCCTTTATTTAAATAGAAAAAAATGCTTGTAAAAGTATATGGCAGTGCTGTCTTTGGTGTTGAAGCAACCACCATCACAGTTGAAGTAAACGTAGCTTCAGGAATTGGATATCACCTTGTTGGTCTGCCAGATAATGCCGTAAAAGAATCCAGTTATCGCATAGCAGCTGCTTTACAGAACAATAAATTAAAATTACCCGGTAAAAAGATCATTATCAATATGGCTCCGGCCGATCTAAGGAAAGAAGGTTCTGCTTACGACCTTACCTTTGCCCTTGGAATCCTGGCTGCCTCACAACAAATTAAGGCTGAAGATATTTCCGAGTATATCATAATGGGAGAGCTTTCCCTGGATGGAAGCCTTCAACCTATAAAAGGAGCCTTGCCTATTGCCATTCAGGCAAAAAAGGAAGGTTATAAAGGATTTATTCTACCGGAACAAAATGCCAGAGAAGCGGCAATTGTTTCAGGTTTGGAGGTCTATGGCATTAATAATATTACTCAGGTGATAGAGTTTTTCGACCAGGGAGTTCAATTAGAGAGAACCGAGATTAATACCAGAGAAACCTTTTTTAATAACCTGCAGAACACGGAGTATGATTTTGCAGATGTAAAGGGTCAGGAATCTATCAAACGCTGTATGGAAATTGCCGCTGCAGGTGGTCATAATATAATTTTGATAGGACCACCAGGAGCAGGGAAAACAATGTTAGCCAAAAGACTGCCAAGTATTTTGCCACCCATGACTTTGCGTGAAGCGCTGGAAACTACTAAAATTCATAGTGTTGCAGGAAAAATTCGAGATAATGTTGGTTTAATGGCTCAAAGACCTTTTAGAAGCCCTCATCATACAATTTCTGATGTGGCCCTTGTTGGTGGAGGTGCCTACCCTCAACCTGGTGAAATCTCACTTTCTCATAATGGTGTTTTGTTTTTAGATGAATTGCCAGAATTTAAACGAGGTGTCCTCGAGGTAATGCGCCAGCCTTTGGAAGACAGAGAGGTTACTATTTCCAGGGCTAAATTCACCGTCACTTATCCCTCTAGTTTTATGCTTGTTGCCAGTATGAACCCCAGTCCGGGAGGGTTTTTCAATGACCCGGGTTCTCCTACAACTTCTTCACCTTATGAGATGCAACGATATTTAAGTAAGATAAGCGGACCATTATT
>CBDTXN010000143.1:0-7584 GCA_965364455.1 uncultured Flavobacteriaceae bacterium | reverse complement strand
AGGCACAGTCCAACCGGTGGTGGTACTCCCTGGCCATTTCCGTTTCCACCACCGTTTCCACCGCCATTTCCATTACCATTCCCAGGATCACAAGGCGGACCTCTACGACCTCCCTGCTGCTTATTAGGTTCAGGTGGGCCTTTTCCATCCTTCTGGGAATAAGCAAATTCGCTCACCCCAAGAGAAAAGATCAAAATCAGAAATATTACTCTAATTCGGGCCATTGATAAAATGGTTAGTATTGTCGGTAAAAGCCTAAAATTTAGCGTTATAGGAAATAAAACCTGGTCTAAGGTAAGAATTTTCCACAATAACAATTAATAATAACTCATATTAAAATATTGCATTCTCAAGCTTACCTAAATTATGTACGAAATATATCGATTTTTAGTTTTTCAAAAAATATTTAGGATAAGAAAAATTGGGGTGAAAATAAGGATAATTATCTAACTACCAATCACCTCAATTTTCAATAATTATAAAGCGATCCCTCCGTGATCATTTTTTTCAAAGGTTCATCATGCTACAGAACTTACAAACCAGGGTATTCGGCCGAAATCTTAAAATTTTTAAGAATTTAATTCTGAATAAAAATAAAATGCATCTAATTTAAAATCAAAACTTAAATACATGAAAAGTCTATTTTGCGTCCTAAAAATAGTAAAACATTCTTATAAAACGTTAATATTTTTAACATTTTATATGTAATTTGTGTTCTCTTTTTAGATGGTAGTGATAAGGAATAAAAATGAAATAAAGATCTTAACGTTTTCAATCAGCTTAAGCTTATTGGGAATATTTGTATTTATATATTACGTATTTTTTGTTTAAACAATTTTGATCTAATTGTAATACGCTTCGCAGAATTTTTAAGACTAATCTTCTTTACTTTTTTGCCTGTTCAAATTAAAATCTATTTTTCATAATAAAATACCTTTTCCTCAGGTTGGTTTCTTGTAGTATTTGCAATCAGAATCGAACCAAGTAGATCTAATACTGAATAAGTGTACCGGTTAACGATTGTATTTGATAAAGGATTTTATTCTCTCGATTTCAATATCTTTTGACCTTGCTCCTTTTAGGGTAACCAATGTAGAAATTAATTCTACATTAGTAGGAGCGTGACCCAGATTAGCAACATATGTGTTTCTTATAGTCACTAACCGCCTGGGAATCGCGATTTTCATTAAATCCCCTATAGACCTGATATCCCGGCTAAATAGGATCTTTAATATTGGATTTAGCTCTATTAAGGAGCACTGTATTCCTATTTCTTTTAGAACTTTAGGTGCATTTTCAAAATTAAGAATGTCGGAATCTTTGTAGGCAGCAAATTGCTGATTATGAATAAGATCTTCATATAAAAGATTGAAATGTTCGTCTATTACTCCCACCTCTCTACTTAGAATTTGTAAACGATTTTTTGCAGAAAGACTCGGCCTATGTTCGGGTTTATAGCAAAGTACATGTTCAAGCTCACACCAAAGTTCCTGGGCGAGAGTACGAACCTGGATTTCAAAAAAAGGTCTTTCCTCCTTTTTTAATGCGCTAGATTTTAATTTAAGAGTATAATGTATAGAGGAATAACCACTTTCCTTTGACTCACTTTCAAAATGAGCCAACCCCAGTCTCTTGAGAGTGTCGGCATTCATAAATGCTTCCGGCCGATGCTCTTCTGAAATTTCAAAAACTCCTGAACTACGAATCTCTTTATCCACTAGCGGTAATTGCGAAGTAAAATATACGATCACTCTAACTCCGATAGTATCATGCATGTTTTGAATACTCTCCAGGCAAAGTCCCCCTGGAAATTGCTCAGATTTCCGGTAGATCTTATCCACCACTTTATCAGAATGTTTAATTCTAGTCATTACGATCCTTATAGGCGTAGGTGCCGCGACTCCATTACCTGCCGTATATTTTTTCCAGTAACCTGGCTCCTCCCAGGTTTTCAGGATGGTATTTAATTCCTGATGAGTTGGATTTAGAGTGTTTACCTTGTATTTCTCATACAGCTCAAGAAACTCTTTTAACTCTAATGAGTATCTCATAGTTAAGGAGTGATATTATAGATAAGACTTATCAGCATTGAAAATACGGATTTAAATGTAGGCAAATAACATTTTCCTGAAAAAACGAATTTTTTTCTCCTTGCTAAGATAGTTCTCTGTTTTTAAGGATAATCAAAACCTAAAATTTCAATAAAACGATTTCCTTGTACCCGGTAAAATTCTATTTATCATATCTTTAAACAAAAAGCTATGTTCGGATTATTCAAAAAAAAATCGGAGATCGAAAAACTTGAGATCAAATACAGGAAATTACTTGAGGAAGCTCACCGTTTGTCTACGAGTAATAGAAGTCTAAGTGATGAAAAATCCTATGAGGCAAATGAGGTCTTAAAGGAGATCGACAAACTAAAAGCGGAAAAGGGAGGCAAATAAGAATTTGATAAAACATGAGATTTAAACCAATACTTTTCTGGGAAATTCTTCAATTATCCTTAGCCATATTTCTAGCCAGCATCGGTTTGAAAGCTTTTTTACTGCCCAATGGATTTTTGGATGGTGGGGTCACCGGAATTTCAATTTTGCTAAACAAAACTACGGGTATTGAAATTTCATTAATTCTGCCAATTATAAGCATCCCTTTTTTTATTATAGGTTGGTTCACCGTTTCCAAAAGGATCGTAATTAGATCGGTTATTTCTGTACTTATTTTATCCCTGGTTATTCATTTCGAGAACTTCCAGTCTATAACCGATGATAAACTGTTGATCTCCATATTCGGCGGACTCTTTCTGGGAGCAGGAATAGGACTTGCCATTAAGACCGGAGCAGTACTTGACGGATCTGAGATCCTGGGAATATTTGTGAACGAACGTTCAGGGATTTCCATTGGCCTGGTTATTTTCTGGTTCAACGTTGTGTTATTTCTACTTGCCGGTATCTTGTTTTCCATGGAAGTTGTAATGTATTCGGTACTTACCTATATAATTACAGCCAAAACAGTAGATCTTATCTTAGAAGGTTTTGAAGATTATGTAGGACTTATGGTAGTAACTTCAAGATCTAAGGAAATGCAGAAAGCCCTTTTAAAAGACATTGGCCAGGGCATGACTATTTACCAGGGTTCCCGGGGATATGGAAGTCAGGGTGAAAAACAAGATCTTGAAATCATTCATACAGTAGTGAACAGGATTGATACTAAAAAAGTATATAGAGTCCTGAAAACTGTTGATAAAGATGCTTTTATTATCGAATTCGACGTGAATAAGGTTTCTGGTGGGGTGTTGCGCAAATATCTTACAAGGCGGAAGCAACGCCAGTTATCACCAAGCCTTTTCCATGAGAATGGAATTGAGGTCTAAGAATTAAGACCGGGACAAAAATACTCTTAAACTGAAGCTGAATTTAAAATAATTGCAAAAAAATAGCAGAAGAGTCTAGTTGTAGGGCTCTTCTGCTATCTTCAATTCAGGGGCAAATGTATTTCTGCTGTTTAATGCAGGAATATTTAATCGTTATTGAATTCTACCTCACCGGTTTCCATATTATAAACTGCTGAAACGATCATGATCTTGCCATCGTCTTCCATCTGAGCCATGGTTGGTGAAGCTTCCCGGATATTCGCTACCGTGCGCATAGCATTAGTATTGATCACATTATTAGTGAATTCAGTGTTTTTTGAACTGCGTTCTCCGTTCGGTTCGGTTTCTTCTACCGCGGGTTCGATCTCATCCAGTAGATCGGCCAGGGAATTCATGTTCATAGATTTTGCATCTACCTGGTCTATCGCTGATTTTACTGCGCCACAGGCGGTATGTCCCATCACGATCACCACTTTGGAACCGGCCACGGCAGTAGCGAATTCCATGGAGCCAACAATGTCGGCATTTTCAATATTTCCGGCTACCCTGGCTACGAAGATATCCCCAATCCCAAGGTCGAATACATCCTCAACCGGCACACGGCTATCTACACAGGATAGTACGATCGCTTTGGGATACTGCCCGATCATCGCTCTTCTGCGCTGGGCGGAATGATCACGTTGTGTAAGATTGTTATTTACGAAATTCTCATTTCCTTTTTTCAACCTTCCAATGATCTCCTGTGGCGTCATATCTGCCTGTTCTTCGGCAGTAAGAATACTTTTTACAACACCTTCTTCAACCATTTCGGTTTGCTCCTGCACCTCTGCAGTTTCCGTCTTTTTCTCATCCTGGCAGGAGGTCAAAAATCCTGTTGCCAACATCATTAATAATGGTAATCCTAGCTTTTTCATTTTTTTTTCAATTTAAGTTAGTATTAAAAGGTATGATGGAGACTGACTTGTAATTGACCTTTCTGCCAATTTACGGTTGTTTGTTCCATCCAACCCAGCTGCATTCTTAATTTATCGTTCAGGGCATAGCCAAGCCCCAGGTAAGTACGGTTACGGTCAAAAAATTGAACTTCACGCCCATTGCCTATTTTTCGTTCCCCGTTTATAAATATCTCGTTATAAAAAGCAAAATATGGAGTTCCTTTATCAAGAGTAGTTCCTTCAAAAGGAATGTTTATGAACAGGTTATAGCGGTATCTTGTTCTGAAATCCTGATCTTCCACCCATCGCTGTTCGTAACGAATTCTATGAGTTAGAAGAAGCCTTTTCCATATGGTTTGTCCAAAAAGTGCTTCCTGGTAGATCCTGTTCTCTGATACAGGAGCATCGATATCCCGACCATATCGTCCAGTAGTTATATTTGCGTATCCCAGTGTAAATTTAATTCCCGAATTGGTTGGTGTAAAGGTTAATCCTGTTCGTAGTAATAGTTGTTCCCTGTCTCCAAGACCTCGCCAGTCACGATATTGATAATCTCCCTGCAGCCCCCAATTGGATTCACCAAAATTGGTATTTCAGAAATACATATACCAAGCTCCAAGTTGATCCTCATCTGGAGACTGGGCTCTGGCCTGGAATAAAGTAAGGCAAACTACTACAAATAGAAAAATAGATCTATTCATTTTGTTTAATTTTTATTATTTTTAATTAAACAAAAAGCATACCCATTTTATTCAACCTCAAATTTTTAACATACTAAAAGACAGTTTTTTACAATTTTAATATTCCTGACAAAAAAGACTTTCAGTTTCCTGAATGGCTTTCTATTACCACTGTGGTGACATCTGGTCTCGAACCAGGGACCTGATAATTAGAATTCGATTTGGACAATTAAACCAGTTACGATGAGCGTATTCGGCTGGAAATAGAATTTTAATGATCCAAAATGGAATTTAATCGTATAAAGATTGTTTATAAAGATATTTCTTAAGTCTCCTTATCATTCTTCAGTGACAGGTTCTAACTCGAATTCTATAGGCTCAGCTGGTAGTTGTCCTTCTATCCTGTCTATCAATGTGTCTATAGCTGTAATGCCCTGTTCAGTTCCATTAAGAGAAAGATATTTTATTCTTGGTGAGGGTGGAAAATATTCCGTTTTCTCCAAACAAAATATCTCTATTTCTGTTCCTATCTCAAACTTCTTGAAGACTTCTATGATCCTGGCTAGCAGGCAGGCATAAGGGACTATTATCGCATCTATTTTCCCTTCCTGCACAAATTTTGCAATCGAATCTAATTCGTAGTTGGAAATTTGAAATATTATTTTTTGAAGCGATTTGGCTTTTAAGGCATTTAGATATCCTGCTTTTCTTTTCTGCAATTTACATTCCTCATCATCTCGAGAAACAAAGCCAATTTTTGAATATCCTTCAGAATAGAGTTGGAGAGTAAGTTTTTCTACCAAATAAGATTGATTAATGGTTACCTTATCTGAAGATAAATCGTCTAGAACCCGATCAAATTGTACAAGAGGCGTATTGAAATTTTTAAGCTGTCTTAAATGAGATAATTTCCTAAAGTGATAGGTTTCTATAGAGGGGGAAATAATTATTCCATCTACCTGTGATTGAATCAACCTTTGGATACATTGCACTTCCTTCTTATAAGATTCATTACTTATACATAAGACCAGGCGATAATTTTTGGAGTTCATCCGCTCCTCTATTGCCTTTAGCGCATCAGAATAAATTTTAGCATCAAGTGAAGGCAAAACTACGCCTATACTTCTGGTGCTCTGGCCTTTTAAATTTCGAGCTGAAATATTAGGCATGTAATGGTTTAACCTGGCAACCTCCTGAACTCTTTCCTTTGTTCTTTCAGAAATTTCAGAACTATTATTGAGAGCTTTAGAAACAGTGCCTACAGATAAATTAAGAGATTCTGCAATGTCGCGGAGCCTGGTTGATTTTCTCATTGCTCTATAAATTAATCCCTGGGTTGCAATCCTATCATCCTAGCCTTCTTTCAAAAACTTTTCTGCCTTCTCAACCATTTCACGGTTTCCACAAATTAAAGGCACTCTTTGGTGCAACTCTTTTGGTGTGATATCGAGAATACGTGTAAATCCATCCGTTGCTTTTCCACCGGCTTGTTCAGTTAAAAAGGCCATGGGATTACTTTCATATAATAAACGTAGTTTACCATGAGGAGATGTTGTCCCTTCAGGATAAAGGTAAATTCCACCCAGAAGCATATTTCTATGAAAGTCGGCTACTAATGAACCCGTATACCTTGACGTAAATGGCCTGTTCTCATTTTCATCAAGTTCCTGAACCCATTTAATATATTTCTTGATTCCCTTTGGAAAGTGTATATAATTGCCCTCGTTTATAGAATAGGTATTCCCTTTCTTTGGAAATTTAATATTTGGATGAGACAGGAAGAATGAACCAATTCCGGGATCAAAAGTAAAACCGTTTACTCCATTTCCGCTTGTGTAAACAAGAATAGTAGAAGTCCCATAAATTATATACCCTGCGGCGACCTGGTTGCGGCCTGGTTGAAGAAAATCCTCTGAAGTTACAGGAGATCCTTCCTTTGAAATCCTCCTATAAATACTAAAAATCGTTCCTACGGTAATATCTACATCTATATTACTCGATCCATCCAGTGGGTCAATGAGAACGAGAGAGTGCGCTGCACGATGGATGTCGTCATCGAAAACTATAAAATCTTCTAACTCCTCAGAACCCAGACCACATACCTCGCCCCGGTTTCTGAAGGTTTCAATAAAAATATCATTAGCGATTAAATCCAGTTTTGCCTGGTTCTCTCCCTGAATATTCTGTTTTCCTATTTTGCCGAGTATCTCGGCCAGACCAGCTTTATTTATCTGTTGGTTTACCAGCTTTCCGGCTAGTTTGATGGAACTCAATAATGCACTAAGTTCTCCCTTGGCGTATGGAAAATCTTTCTGGTTCTCAATAATGAATTCTCCTAATGTAACATGTCTTTCCATAAACCTGATTTATTAATCTACCATAGAATATTTAAATCTTAAGCTGCATTCAACTGCTTGATGATTTTAAGACACTCTTTTGTGGAATTTTCAATTTTATCATAATCAAAATCTCCCGAAGCATCTTGCTTTATTAATTGAGAGCCCATTCCCACACAAATACAACCTGCCTCAAACCATTTTTTAAGGCTTTCCTTTGTTGGAGAGACTCCTCCAGTAGGCATTATACTTGTCCAGGGCTG
>CBDTXN010000142.1:0-7589 GCA_965364455.1 uncultured Flavobacteriaceae bacterium | reverse complement strand
TTTATCATAGGTCAGCAATTTTAATTTGGCACGATATTTTCTATATTCGACTTAAATGAAAAAAAGAATATTTTCCATACTAGCAATTTCAGTCTTAAGCCTCAGTACGGCGATGGCTCAAAAGTCCATTAGACTTGGTTATATCGATATGGAGTATATTCTTGAAAACGTTCCAGAATATCAGGAAGCATCCAAACAATTAGAAAGCAGAGTACAGGAATGGAAAGCTGAAGCTGAAGCTCAAATGCGTAAGGTGGAAGACATGAAGACGAGGTTGGATAATGAGAGGGCTCTTCTTACAAAAGAATTAATTGAAGAACGTGAAGGTGAAATAGCCTACATGGAACAACAGGCTCTGGAATATCAGCAGAACAGGTTTGGCCCAAACGGAGATTACATGATCCAGAAAAAGCAATTGGTTCGTCCAATCCAGGATCAGGTTTTTACGGCAGTTCAGCAAATTGCAGAAAACAGGAATCTTGACTTTGTTTTTGATCGTACTGCAGATATTGGAATGATCTATGCAGATAAGCAATATGATGTAAGCGAAACTGTTTTAAGAACAATTAAAAGAACAGCTAACCGTGAACAGCTGCAATCAAAAGATGAGATTGAAGATTTCGAAAAGGCTGAAAGCAGAACTGTCGAACAGGATGCTGAGATAGAAAAAAGAGAAGAGCTCGTAGAACAGCGCAAATCTGAACGAGAAGCATATATTGAGGCAAAAAAGAGAGAAAGAGATTCACTTAAAGCCGCAAGACAAAAAGAATTTGAGGAGAGAAGAGCTAAAATTCTCGCAGAAAGAGAAAAAAGAAAAGACTCTATCCTTAAAGCAAGAGAGAAAAAGAACGATACGATAAATTAAATTTTTAACCTTAAATTAAACTTAACGACGATTACAATGAAACAATTCAGAACACTTTTTATAGCTTTAGCTTTGATGATTGGCGCTACTGCTTTTACAAATGCACAGTCTAAAGTTGCTCATATAGCTACTCAGGAATTGGTTCAGGACCTACCTGAATACAAAGGCGCTATGGATCAGCTTCAAAAACTGGAAAAGACTTATGATGCAGAGATAAAAGATATGCTATCTGAAGCTCAGAGTACAATGCAACGTTACGAAGCAGAAGCAAATACAAAGTCTGAAGAAGAGAACCAGAAAAGAGCTACAGAACTTCAAGCTGCTCAAAGAAGAATTCAGGAGCACAGTGCTAAGGCAAGACAGGATCTTCAAAAGAAAGAAACTGATCTACTTAAGCCAATACTTGAAAAAGTTCGTACAGCTATTCAAAAAGTAGCAAGAGAAAAAGGATATGACTATGTTCTTGACTCTACTACAGGAACTGGAGTTCTTTTAGCAGATGGTTACAACCTTATGCCAGACGTAAAGAAAGAATTAGGAATGTAATTAATTCCTTTTATCAATAATTTTAAAAAACTGCGTACATATTTGTACGCAGTTTTTATTTTTACAACAATATGAGCGACTCCAGACCTATTGGAATTTTTGATTCAGGCGTCGGTGGCACTTCCATTTGGAAAGAGATCCACAGGCTTCTACCAAATGAAAAGACTATTTATTTATCTGATAGTAAAAATGCCCCTTACGGCATAAAAACTCAGGAAGAGATCATAAGCCGGGCCAGTAAAAATTCGGAGAAATTACTTTCAATGGATTCTAAGTTGATTGTAGTCGCTTGTAATACGGCGACGACCAATGCCATCAAAATCCTTCGAGAGTCCTATAAGGTCCCTTTTATAGGCATTGAACCGGCTATTAAACCTGCGGCATTAAAAAGCACTAATAAAGCAATAGGCATACTTGCAACAAGAGGAACCCTTACCAGTGAACTATTTGCTCAAACTTCAGAAATCTATACTCAGGACATTGATGTTATTGAGGTAGAAGGAAATGGTCTGGTTGAATTAATAGAATCAGGAAAAAAAGATTCTGAAGAGGCTCTCACACTATTGAAGGATTTACTTCAACCAATGATGGAAGCCGGCATAGACTACCTGGTTTTAGGCTGCAGTCATTATCCATATTTGATTCCTCAGCTAAAGAAAATCTTACCTGATAATGTTAAGATCATTGATTCGGGAGAAGCTGTAGCAAACCAAACTAAAGCGGTTCTTAGTAAAAATGGTTTAATAAATACCTCTACGGCGCATTCTCTTAAACCTGAATTTCATACAAATTCAAGCCCTGAAGTACTTTCTGAAATAATTGAAGCTGATAAAAATCAGTATAAGGTTTATAGCCTGGATTTCTAATTATTAATAGCAGGACATTTACAATCGTATCGCTCCCTGCTTTCTCCAAAGTTATAACCTAGAGTTATTTGGTGGAACCCACCATTGCTAAGTACCAATGAATTTAACTGGTAACTAAATGTATATCCAAAGACGAATTTTTTATAATTAACGCCCACGAAAGGAGTTATATACCTTAACTGCTGACGTTGTACCTCTTCACCTTCCCCGGTATATTCTGAACTTTCAAAACTATTACGATAAGATAATCCACCCCAAAGACTTCCGAATTCCAGGTCGTAATAAGCTTTTAGATTTCCATCAATAGCCATTTCATTAGTCGCTTCCCTGGCCTGCAATAGAATTGAAGGCTCAAAACCCCATGGATCATTTGGATTCAACGTAAAAACATATCCGGCTGAAAACAGATATTTCCTCATGTTACTGGGAACGGCATCAGAGTAAAACAACTGTCGCCTTACTTGTAATACATTTTTAGCGGCAAAATGAAAATAAAGATCACTCACATAATAGGAAATTCCAAGGTCCATATTAGCGAAAGCATCACTGGTACTCCCCCCTAAGAGCGGATCAAATTCCGAGAATCCACTAGTATCCAATCTGTGCTGGATCAATCCAACACTAACCCCAAATGATAGCTGATTCAGGTCTGCCGTACTTCTTGAAAACATTAAATGATAGGCGAACGTTCCATAAAGTCCACTTTTAGAAAAATTCCCATTCTCATCTCTAAAAGCAATACCGCCTAATCCAATTTTATCTCCTACCCTGGTATTATAGGCAAGGGTTTGTAAGTTAGGTGCATCCTGCACGTCGAACCACTGGGTTCTTCCGGTCAATCTGATCTGGTCATAATTGGAAGCCCCCGCCATGGAAGGGTGAATGAGATATAGATTATCTGTTAGATAATCTGAATAGGTAGGTATGATCTCCTGAGCAGAACCAGCCTTAATTCCTATAAATAAAAGAATCAGAATAAATCTAAACCTGGAAATACTCTGAAAATTACAGGGAAACAAATATAGGAAGCTCGTCATAAAGGCTGTAAATATATGTATTACCTTGATTTTCTTTAGTATTTTTGCGAAAAATTTTGAGATGAAAGATTTCAACATAAATATTGTCCCAACTACTACGGCTTCGATTGTTAAATTTGAAGCTGATAAATTCCTTACCCGCCACGAAAACTATGAGTTCAAGAACATAGATGAAGCGGCTAAATCCCCACTTGCACAACAATTATTCTATCTCCCATTTGTAAAAACGGTTTATATCGCACAAAATTTCATTGCGATAGAGAAATATGATATCGTGGAATGGGCAGATGTACAGGAGGAAGTTGCTGAACAGATCGAATCTTATTTAAATAAAGGTGGTGAAGTAATTAAAGAGGAGAAATCCCAAACAGGAAAAGTACCGGTAACAGTATATGCTGAAAGTACTCCTAATCCTGCAGTAATGAAGTTTGTAGCTAACAAAAAATTGGTTTTGGAAGCTTCAGAGTTCAAGAATATAGACGATGCCAGGCACGCTCCTTTAGTTCAGAAGTTATTCCATTTTCCTTTTGTAAAGGAAGTTTTTATAGATGAGAACTATGTCTCGATTCAGAAATTCGACATAGCCTCATGGGACGAGATCACTATGGAACTACGTGAATTTGTCAGGAATTACCTGGAAGAGGGTAATGAAGTACTTTCTAAGGAAGGTGTCGGGTCTTCTAATTCTCCATCTCCTGCAGAAACCGAAGAAAAGAAAAAAGAGGCATTTGAAAATCTGGATGACACCTCTCAGCAGATCGTTGCAATTTTAGATGAATACATCAAACCGGCAGTTGCTAGTGATGGAGGAAACATTCTGTTTGAAAGTTATAATGAAGAAAACAAAACTGTAAAGGTTATACTTCAGGGAGCATGCAGCGGTTGCCCCTCTTCCACTATGACCTTAAAAAGTGGTATCGAAACCATGTTACGAGATATGCTTCGAGGTAAAGTAGAATACGTTGAAGCTATCAACGGATAAAAGCCATCAAAAAATCCCTTTTTCAACAAAAGGGATTTTTTTTGGTTAATATGTAGTAGTCCTCGCTTCGTTATAAAACTCCTGAAACAACTGCAGTAGACTCATCGTTGAGCCTATAAGGTCTTTGGTTTCTAATAAGATCCCAAAATACAACTTTGTATTTTTAGGACTGGATTCTGAAGTTCGGATTCTCTGGATCTGCTTCTGGATCAAATCACTTACGTAATTCATCAAGTCCTGTTTTTCACTTAGTAGATTATCAATATTCCCGAATTCATGATTATCGAATGTGTGGGTGATCTCATCAAATAAGATCTGCATTTTATCATCAACCTTTTTAAGATCACGAATTTGATTGAACTTCAAATTCTTATGGTTATTATGAACATGGTTGTAACTGTTTCTCGTAATGAAACCAATAGATTGCACCATATCCTGGAGATGATCTAATGTTAGTATATAGAACTTACTTGCTTCGACCGAGTCCTCATCAAGTGACTTAATGAAATAGAAAATATTATCCTTTAGTTCATCTACCTCATTTTCCAACTTTTCAATTCGCTTGTAATTCTTCTTCAATTTATTCAGGTCATAATAACCCAATTGATCAACTGTTTTAGAGTACATCTTATTAATACCCTGAATTACGTTCGAAATATTCTCAGATGTTTCAGAGGTAATCTCATTAATAGTAATAATATCACTCTTGTTGAATCTTTTCCTAGTCTTCTCTTCTTTAGCCTTTCTGGAATGAATTATACTACTTCTAACAACCAGAACAAGGGCTACTATTATAAGAACCACCAGAGCTATTGTTCCTCCAAAATAAATGATAGCGCCAAAAATAGCAGCAGCTGTAAAAGCTACTATTGCCGTTACAAACCAACCTCCTACAACATTCAAAACCCCGGCTACTCTGTAAACTGCACTTTCACGATCCCATGCCCTGTCTGCAAGAGAGGTCCCCATAGCAACCATAAAGGTTACATAAGTGGTTGAAAGCGGTAATTTCATGTTTGTACCTATAGAAATCAAGACACTGGCAACAACTAGATTTACCGAAGCCCGTACCATGTCAAAGGCCGGTGCATCAAATCTTTTACTGCGTAAATGGCTGGATGGTTTATTGAATTTATTTTCAATTCTTTGGGTCATACTTGATGGCAGGATCGTTGTAACAGCATTTCCCAACAAAACTGAATATCTAACGATCCCACGGGAAAGCCAGTTAGGTTCAAAACGCTCTACCGCATCACCCTGTCTGGATAAATTGATTCCTGTATCTACTACAGATCTGGCTTTGCTGGAAAACCATAAAGTAACTACCATTACTGCACCAGCTCCTACCAAAAGAATCTCAGGTGTAGGCACACTTCCAGAAAGACCGGTCATTGCAAATTCTGAAGGCAAAACTCCGGTTGCTGAATGCGCCGTTTGCCATAATTCGAACGACTGCCAGGCTGCTATAGGCACACCAATAAAGTTCACCAGGTCATTCCCGGCAAAGGCCAGAGCCAGGGCAAAAGTTCCAATAATTATAATAGTTCTAAGAATATTGATTTTTAAAACGCTCATTAAGAATTGTGAGATAGCTGTAAAAACCACGAAGCCTATAAGAACGATTACCAACGTATGTGTATTCACATAATCCATGGTGGCATCAGAAATATAAGGAACGCTTTTCATCCCTTTTATAAGGATAAAATATAGTATAGCCGTTAAGGACAATCCACCAAAAACAGCTCCCACGTACTTAATTTTCCTTTCAAACTGAAAAGAAAAAACAAGACGGGAGATATATTGAACTATTGCACCAATGAGGAATGCGATCACTACAGCCATTAAAATCCCTACTATAATTTCAGTTGCCTTGGCCGTATTAATATATCCAGTAAGAGCCGTTAGGTTCCCGTCTCCCTGGGTATATATTTTAATAGCCGCCATACAGACAGCGGCTCCAAGCAATTCAAAAACAATGGAAACAGTTGTGGAAGTAGGAAGACCAAGAGAATTAAAAAAATCGAGTAATAGCACATCAGTGATCATGACGGCCATAAAAATGATCATGATCTCTTCAAAATAGAACTGCCCGGGTAAAAAGATACCCTTTCTAGCCACCTCCATTAAACCACTGGAAAATATTGCTCCAACCGCTACCCCAATACTAGCCACAATCATAATTGTTCGCATCGAAACGGCTTTGGAACCGATGGCAGAATTTAGAAAATTGATGGCATCATTACTAACTCCAACAACTAAATCTGTAATAGCGAGTGCAAACAATGCAACAAGCATCACTATGTAAATATCTTCCATAAATAGGTCAATTTTCAACCAGTAAAATTGTTAAATTTTATCTTATCTGGCTGATTTTTAAAGTTATTAAAAGTTTAATAATACAAAATGCAGATTAGTTCAGTCCTTTATTATAGTAAATTTAGGGTTTTCGGCTGGTATTTGGACACACTCCTCAATACCTTTAAACTTTCAATTTTATATTATGAAAGCGAACTCACCAGAACATACCAATGATCTAATTCATGAAAGCAGTCCTTACCTATTGCAGCATGCTCACAATCCCGTGAATTGGAAAGCTTGGAATAATGAGGTTTTAGATAATGCTCAAAAAGAAAACAAGTTATTATTGATTAGCGTCGGTTACTCTGCCTGCCATTGGTGTCATGTAATGGAGCATGAAAGTTTTGAAGATGAAGCGGTGGCTGAAGTGATGAATTCTAATTACATCTGTATAAAAGTAGATCGCGAGGAAAGGCCAGATATAGACCATGTTTATATGAACGCAGTTCAGGTTATGACGGGAATGGGTGGCTGGCCCATGAACGTTGTCGCACTTCCTGACGGAAGACCAGTTTGGGGCGGAACCTATTTTAGAAAAGAACAGTGGAAAGATGCTCTTAACCAAATATCCCATTTATATAACACCCAACCGGAAAAACTTATCGAGTATGCAAACAAGCTTGAAAATGGGCTGAAACAGATCCAGATTATTGATCCGGGTAAAGATCCAGGTAAATTACAAAGGGATCTATTTGATCCTGTTATCGAAAAATGGAAGCAATCCTTCGATCACAAAAATGGCGGTTATCAAAGAGCTCCAAAATTCATGATGCCGAATAACTTTGAATTTTTGATGCGATATGCCTATCAAAATTCAGACGAAAAATTAATGGATTATTGCCTGCTTACTCTTAATAAGATCTCATGGGGAGGTGTGGAGGATCCAATTGAAGGTGGGGTTTCAAGATTCTCGGTAGATGAAAGGTGGCATGTAC
>CBDTXN010000141.1:0-7707 GCA_965364455.1 uncultured Flavobacteriaceae bacterium | reverse complement strand
AGGTGAAGCCCGTGTTTAATATGTTAGGCTTCATTTCTACCAAAATCTGGACATCCCATGCGCATTTTTGTGGCGGCATATTTCGCACTGATCTTATCGAAACTGCTAAGACCGGTTTTTAACTGTGTCCCAACCGAGGACTGGCTAAGACCTTTAACGACTAATTCGACCCGGTTAGGCTTAATCTTCACCCGAACCTTGCCCGGCACAAAATCGCTGTTTTGCGCCATAAGATTTAAAGAACCAGCGACCCAGAAAATAACGCAAAGGAGCCCCAGTTTTTTAAACAACTGTGTAATTTTGTTCATAATTTTATTTTTGTTTGTATTCACCCTGTTTTGATCCACTTCCAGATCAATTTCAGGTAATTCTTTACTTTTCAATACGTTTAACATAGAGCGAAGCGCCTTTCGCTGTGATGCATTTCGAATGAGCCAACTATCGACACTCTCGTTATCACGCTCTTTCATTAATGCTTACTTATTATCAGCTACTTCAATATCTTCTACTTCTTCAGGTACGGTTGTATTGGCTGAACCATTATTACCAAAGGCATAGCTCAGGGAAAACCTAAGTGTATTTTCCAAAGGGTTCGCTACGTCTGAAGTATTGAACAGGTAAGAAAGATCCAGTCTTGCACTTTTAAACGCAACACCACCACCTACGGTAGCATATTGCCTGTTCCCTGCCGATTCTGCTTCGTGGAAATACCCGGTACGAAGAGCAAATACATTGTTATACTTGTACTCTGCCCCCAGTGCATATACAAGGGAACCGTAGTCGCTGTCTTTTACCAGTAAAGAATTCACCTCTACGTTAGCCGCAACAGAGTTCTTTGGATCCATTAAAAGCTCGTAACCTGTACCTAGTTTAAGGTTGGTTGGCATTTGGGATTTTGGCCCTCCTTCAACAAGTTCCACGTTAAAACCAATATTGCTTAAAGCAAGTCCGGCACGCCAGATCCCCTGGTTCTTCCCAAGTTTCATAAGATCTGACTGGTAGTAAGTACCCAAATCGGCTACAAAAGTGTTCATATCTGAACCTTCATCGCCAAGGGCATAATCTGCACGTACATATCTCCCGGTCACAGCCGTAGAGAAGTTTTCGCTAAGTTTTAGAGAATAAGAACCGTCAATGGCTACTTCATAAGGATTCTGGCTTCCCATGTTATTCCCCGAAGCATCAGATAATTCCATGGTTCCGTAAGAGAAATAACGCATCCCTACTCCCCAGGTACTCCTTTCGTTGATCCTCCTGGCGAAAGAAAAACTTCCCAGGAACACATCGTTGGTTAGGTTCCTTAACCATGGCGTGTAATTCAATCCTAAAAGCATATCACCTTCCATGAAAGTGTACTTTGCAGGATTGAAGAATTGAGAGTAGGCATCGGTAGAGGTCGCAACCCCTATATCTGCCATCCCCCCACTTCGGGCATCGGGAACAATTAAAAGAAAGGGCGCAGCCGTAGATTGCCCCCCTGAATTCTCCTGCGCAAATCCTACCTTCATAGATAAAGGAATCAGCAGAAAGAAAAACAATAATTTTTTCATTTGAAATAAGTTTTTAGCGCTCAATAATGAGCACCGGTTTATGATTTCTCAAATGAAAAAATAATGTTAAGGATAAATTAAAATGACGGGTAACAAAATCTATACAGGCCCTTTTTTTCAGGTTACAATACCTATACAAAAGGATTTAAATGACTAAAAAACAATGTTTTAACCTATAAACTATTTAGAAAGGTGGTAAGGTTGATTTCGGAGTTCGTAATGCCCAATTTTTTGCGCAAACGGTATCTTCCAACATCAATTGTGCGGATGCTTTGACCAGTTAAAGAAGAGATCTCTTTCGAGGAAAGTTTAAGCTTGGTGAACGCAGCAAGTTTCATTTCATTAGGGGTTAGCTGGTAATTTGAAGACAGCTTTTCGTAAAATTCGGAGTGCACTTCCTGGAAGTAAAGATCAAATTCCTCCCATGACTCGTTATTATGGCTATACTTTAATTGACGAATCATTTCTGAAAGCGCTTTGTCACACTGAACCTTGGTTAGTTTCTTCGCCTCCCTGAGTTTTTCTATAAGCCCGGAAATCATCTCGTTCTTTTGTAAAAGGAACATAAGGTTAGACATCAACTTTTTATTCTTGTAGTCCAATTCCTGATGTAGTAAATGTTTCTCCTTAATTATATTCTCATTCTGAAGTTCAGTTTGCCTGGTTTTGATCTTCTGAAGACGGAACAAAATAAAAGCTATGATCACCAGGAGTACAAGGATCCCGAAAATGAATTTATATACCGTTTCCCTGAACTGCCTTTTCTCCTCCTCTATCTGTTGCTCAAGCTCGTATTCATATTTTGCCTTAAGTCTTTCCTGGTTTTTCAGGCTTTCTTCATTGAACACTTCATTTTTGGCTTCCATTTCCAATTCCTGCATCCGGAAGGCATTTTCGAAATCTCCTCTTTCTCTGTAAATTTCCTTAAGTGGTTCCGCAGTTTCAATTACCTGTTTCGCATAACCCATCTTAAGGGCCATATCAAGGGACCTATTCAGGTATTTCTCACTTTCCTCCTGTTCCCCTAGCGAAGAATAAATATTTCCAATATGTGCCAGCGACTGGCAAATACCAAAACTATAATTTCCTTCCTTTCTTAAATTAAAAGCCTTCTCGTGCCAGGAAAGAGCTTCCCGGTAGTTCTTTGTTTTGTTTTTAAGTGAGCCCATATTACTATAGGCATTGGCCAGGTAATATTGTTCAGAAATTTTTTTAGAAATACTGATAGCGGTTCTATAGAGCTTTTCGGCTTCTTCGTATCTTCCAAGGTTTTCATTCGCTATACCTTCATTATTGTATATAACGCTGTAAGGAATCAGGTTTTTTTGAGCTGAATCTGAGATTGGATAATTTTCCCTAATGTTACTGTATTGCTCAAGGGCCTTCTCATAATCTTCAGAATCGGTGTAAATACCTGCTATACTTATCTCAGCGTATAATTTATACTCGGCATCCTTATCAAGTTCTGAAGCTTCAGCAATTTTCAGGTAAGTCTCCAAGGCCCTTTCAGACTGTCCCTGAGCCAGGTGAACATTCCCAATATCGAGCATGATTCGAAAACGCTGTTTTGAGTAATCATTATCGGCGAGAAAACTGTCTAGTTGTTGATAATAGTAGAGCGCAGAATCCAGATCGGTTTCTCTAAGCTCTGTTGCCTTTTTATAAAATTGATCATAGAACAGGCTGTCTGCAGGGGTCAGTTTTTCCGTTTGTGCAGAAACACAAATACCTATTATTAAAAATAAGTATAAAACTCTCCTCTTCATCTAAAATCTGGTAGTGCTCTTTTGAAACAAATTTTGATTTTATTCACATTTTATCGCGGGCAAAAATAGAATTTTTGATCTATTATCCTGATTTTCAAATGAGATTTTTTCAATGAGCTTTTTCCTTAATAAATTTAATCTTCAGGTTAAGTTTAAATATTTGAAGGCTTTGAAGCATTTTTACGATTTAATTTTTCGATCTGTTTTAAAATAAAGGAAATGGAAAGTCAGAAAATTCTGAAAAGTGGATTAAAAAAAAGCCCTTGAAAACAAGGACTTTTATTCTATATGACATATTAATATTTACATATCACCGACTTTTATTCGATGTTCCATGTCTACATCTTCAACAGTATCTTTCCATTCCTCTAAGAATAACCTCCAGGATCCATCACCATGGACTTCTTCATAAGCATCCACTAGTTTACTGTCACTTTCAAGATCGGCGAATTTGTCGTAACCCCAAACCAGGCCAACATCTGCACCATCTTTTCTACTAACTTCAGAATTAAAAACGAGCATGCTCCTATTTCCCATCTTTTCAAAGGCTTTTTGAAGTTTTTTTAATGCATCGTTAAATCTGTATCCTTCCCAGGACTTTAAATATACCGCCCAGGTCTCGTATCTTTTTTGATTTCTGAATTGAGACATTCCATAGGACAATTCATTATTCAAAGACCAGAGATCTACTGTACCATATTCCTCGACGTATTGACCTACACTATCTTCCCAGTCTTTAGAATGAGCGTCATCATCTGGTCGCCCATCTAAAGATGAATAGGTTCCATTCATAACCCAAACGTACCAACCTGCTTTAGTACCATATTCTACTCTTCTAAGCATGGCCTGGTTGTCATTGCCAGAAGCATGGAATTTATTGTTGTGAGCCGCTACTCCATTTTCGAACTGTTTATTCATACCAGGTTTAGGTATCATATACATGGTTTCATAAAGGGACTTTGGCTTGTTGTTTTCCTGTGAATTAGCGACGGTAAAACATAGTAATCCGGCTAAAACGAGTGTAAGGTAGTTTTTCATAATTCTCAAATATTTGATTGTATTAATCAAATTAAGAATAAAGCTTGAAACCCAACTGCATTTAGTTGATTAATAGTTGTTTATGCCTTTTTCAAAGATGAAAAACATCTTTTACTGGTCCAGAACTTTCGAAATGACAGATTGGAAATAATATTGTAGGAAGAAATCCAGTAGACAGAAAATTGTGATGGGAAATCTATTTTTAGCCCTAAAAACAAAAAATACTTCTTAAGGCAATTGGAAACAGATTTAAAAAGAATAGCCTGATTAATAGAATTACTACCTCCAGCAACAATAATCCTCTTGAACCTAAAGAGATATTTTTTATTCCTCTATCCTGATATTGCCCGAAAGCTTATCAGACTTAACAATTAACTTCTCCTTTAAAATTTTGCAATAATAAGCTTGAGCCGTTTCAACTTATGTATGGCTAAGAGCCCCAATTAAATAGAGTCAAATCTTAATATTTAGATGGATGTATTTGTTAAATATAAATTGTACTATATTTATATTCAGATATTTACAGCAGAAGCAATAGTTTCTTTAACTAAAACCAACCAACACAACATGTCAGACTCTTTTCAAAAATTACAAGTAAACAGTAGCGGTCAATACCTAAATATTTTTCAGGAAACTTCTGAGGAGGGGCGTTATGCCTGTCAGGGTTTGGATCCCACCACCAAGAACTTTTACTGGGATATGATCCAATCACCTGATAATCCTGGGTGGTATCTCTTAAAGGTAAAATATAGTGGGCAGTATCTCAATGTGTTAAATAATTCTACGAGCGCTGGGGCTACCACAGGACAAAACTCCTTAAGCAGTATTAATAATGCGCCTGCCAATTTTTTATGGCAAATGAAAGAGGTTGCTAGTAAACCGGGCTGGTTTCTATTGCTCTCCAAGAGTTCTGGACAATACCTAATGATCAAAGAAGGTGGAACCAATAATGGAGCTGTGGCTGTCCAGGATATTATTGACAATCTAGATACACCTCCAACCAAAGCCTTATGGCAACTTGTGATTAAAGACTCTAAACCTGTTAAAGTGAATCTTCAAATAGATTGTTCCATGGTGTATCCGCTAGCTGAAGGGGCCTTAACAGATGCTGAAGCAGATGGATACCTGGATTTTTCTGATGATAACAATGGCAGAAAGGAAACGGGACACCAAAGTTCATTCGAGTCTTTGGCAAATCCCGGAAGTATTTTTAACTGGAAGGCTACTACCAAGTCTGGGCAAAAGGATGATTATAAAGTTTCTGTAGATTCCATAGAATATGATCCTAATACCGGAACCGGCGATGTATTTCCTTCTGGAATTAAAAAAAACAATGGAGAGCTTAGTGCTCAGGTTTCCTGGACTGCAATAGGCCCCGAAACAGGAGACAATGAATACTATACAGTTAATTTCACCATAGAACCGAAAAAAGGCCCTTTCAAGGACCAGCCAAAGTCATTCTCGGTAGATCCACGCATTAAAATATTAGCAAAGCCGGAGGAATGATCTTAAGAAAATTAGCCAATTTTTACCTAATAGGCTTTTATTTTTTGTTTCTGGCTCAAACAATTTCGGCGCAGGATCAACGTGTGGCCGATTCTCTGGCAGGAATTTATGCCGCAGATACTGTTAGCGGAAAAGATAAATTAAAGCTTTTGCAAAACCTGGCCTTCAATGAGGTTTCAGATTTTGACAAAAAACAGGCCTATGCGAAGACCCTTATAGCCCTAGCGGAACAAAATCAAATTACTGAGTTTTTATACCACGGCTATTACCTAAAGGGTGATGCGCATCAATTTAGTGGCGATCTCAATGAGGCTTTAGAAGCATATCTAAAGAGTGCCGAAGTTGCAGCTACTAGAAAGACACTTCTTCACGCTGAAGGTATTGCTTATGGGGCAGTAGGGGATATCTACACTATGTCTGAAAATCATAGTAATGCCATGTTATATTACAGAAAGTCGATAAACACCTTACGTCAGACTTCAGATACTGTAGCTCTGGCATCTGTAATTTTAAATGCTGGTGATGCCCTCCTAAGTAACCAAAAATATGACTCGGCCCTGGTGTACTTTGAAGAATCAGGGGCTCTGTTTGAAAAAATCGATTATACCATCGGAAAAGCCTATAATCTGGGAAATGTGGGGATGGTATATGCTTATACAGGTGACAATGAGATCGCAGAACAGAATATTAATGAAGCGATTTCCATATTAGAAGCATATGAAAACTATTACCCCATAAGTGTCTATTTAATGGCCATGGCAGATATTTATGTTGAAAAAGGAGATCTGGAAACGGCTATTAATTACACCAAAAGAAGTCTGAGCTTAGCAGATCAATATGGTTTGAAGGAACAAATGGCAGATGCAAATAAAAAATTAGCAGAGCTGCATGAAATTACCGGGGAACCAGAGGCCTCCTATAAGTATTACAAGGATTATATTACCTACCGGGATTCTATTTTAAATCTAGAATCCATACAACAACTTGCAGACCAACGTACAGATTTCGAGGTATCTCAAAAACAAATAGAGGTTGAGCTTTTGGAACAGCGAACCAGAAATCAGCTTATCATTTTGGGTTTTACTGTATTACTTCTTTCTGTAGCATTCTGGTTTTATCTTGCCATCTCAAAAGAAAAGAAGAAATCGGAAAAATTATTACTCAATATTCTGCCAGAGGACACAGCCATTGAACTCAAAAAAAATGGAAGGGTAAAGGCAAAGGAATACGACTCTGTCTCCGTTTTTTTTAGTGATTTTAAGGGATTTACAAGCTATTCTGAAAAGCTATCACCGGAGGCCCTTGTTAAAACTGTTAGCTTTTATTTTTCCAGGTTCGATGAAATAATTGATAAACATGGCCTGGAAAAAATTAAAACCATAGGTGATGCATATATGTGCGCCGGTGGTATTCACGATAATAAGGAAGATCACGCACAGCGTATGGTTTCTGCGGCACTTGAAATCGTAGAATTCGTAAAGGAAACAAAAATGAATACTACAAGTGAACTAACGTTTGATATACGTATTGGGATTAACACAGGACCGGTGGTTGCAGGAGTTGTGGGTAGCAGAAAATTCGCTTATGACATATGGGGTGACACTGTTAATGTTGCCTCGCGCATGGAGTCAATGTCAGAATCTGGTAGAATCAATATTTCTGAAAACACTTATAAATTAATAAAGCAAGACTTTAATTGTGAAGCCAGAGGTGAGATTAGAGTTAAGAACAGAGGTAAACTACAAATGTATTTCGTGAATTCTGTTTCTAATTCTGTAGATGAACCTATGCTTAAAAATGCATTATGAAATACCGCTTAATACCCACTTAAAGGCCTTTTCAAATGA
>CBDTXN010000140.1:0-7716 GCA_965364455.1 uncultured Flavobacteriaceae bacterium | reverse complement strand
CAGAACTCTTATTTTTAGTTTCATGAACAGCAATTACACCGTTCCAACAAAAGAACTTAAAGAAGGAATGACCAGGATCCTGGAAAAGATAAGAGATAATTATTAATAGAAAATATTACCTACTCTAATGCAAAGAAGAAAATTTATCCAGAATATAGGTATCGGAGGATTAATGTTACCTCTTAACCCCATTTCATTAAATGCCACAGAGATCAATAATTTTCCAAAAGACGCTTTAATTCCTGATGCCTTGAAGGAAGGAGACACCATAGGAATTGTGAGTCCAGCCAGTGCCATTTTCGAATCTGAACCTTACGAAATCGCGAAAGAATCTTTTGAAGCCATGGGCTTAAAGGTGAAGTTTGGAAAGAACACCAGGAACAGATATGGTCATTTAGCCGGAACAGACGAGGAAAGAGCTGAGGAATTAAATGAGATGTTCAGGGATGATTCCATAAAAGCGATTATCGCCTTAAGAGGTGGCTCAGGAGCTGCAAGAATTCTTGATAAGCTTGACTATGAAGCAATAAAGAAGAACCCTAAGGTATTTATTGGCTATAGTGATATTACAGCTCTTCACATGGCTATTTTTGAAAAGACCGGCTTGACAACCTTTCATGGTCCTGTTGCTGTATCTACCTGGAACTCCTTTAGTTCAGATTATTTAAAGCGACTAGTTTTCGAAAAAGAGGCAATCACTTATACCAATCCTACAGATAAAGGCGATGAACTTGTTCAAACAAAAAACCGGATTAGGGTTATAAATGAAGGTATAGTAAAAGGTGAATTATTGGGTGGAAATCTCTCGGTGCTCACAGGTATCATGGGATCTGAATATTTCCCGAAAGACTGGTCCGGAAAGATCCTCTACCTTGAAGATGTTGGCGAAAAGATTTATGCAATGGATCGTATGATGACCCAGTTATATCTGGCCGGAGTATTCGACCAGATTAGCGGCTTTGTATTTGGAAAATGCACAGATTGTGATCCTGGCGGTAGTGGCTACGGTTCATTAACCCTGGAAGAGGTAGTAGATCATTTCATAAAACCCCTCAACATACCGGCATATTCCGGAGCCATGATTGGCCATATTGACAACAATGCAACTATTCCCAACGGCATTCAGGCGGAACTTGATGCAACTAACGGAACTATCAAACTTTTATCGCCGGCTGTGAAATAGTCTTTTTTTCACTTTTTTAGTTTCAGCTCATTTTGATAAATCTCCCGGCCTAGTTCAGCCAGGAAGGGTATTCCAAGGTTTTCATATTCGTACACTCCGTCGTTGAATATTCCATTTTCATTTACCAGAATACTTGCTGTTAGAAAAAACTCTATATTGTTTTTCTCATCGGTGATATAAGCCGTTTCCGTAAGGGTTCCGTAGGCGTAACCTACTTTATTATATATCTTAACGTGAGAAGGCATTCGCTCCTTTGAATCACCGTATATGAAAAACTTTCCATAACTGTCATAGTATTCAGATTCATCATAATCCATTTCTCGTGGCAGCCTGGACATTGCGGCTTTAAGAAATTCAACATCGTCATTCTTAAGCCGAAAGTTCTCATTTTCCTGAAATAATTGAGGAAAGTACAATCTTTTCATCATGTTATGCTGAGTTTCCAGTGGAAAATAATTCTTATGTGCAAAACTGAAAGGCTCATCAACCTGTTCCTCATTCGATATATATCCAACTCCTTTTATCACGTTGGATATCTTAAGTGAATCTGCCTCGGCATTATTAGTTGTTGGCATTTTATATTTACCGTTTTCAGTTTCAAAAACCATTTGCTTAGTTTTTGTAGCTCCGGAACCTTCACCAGAAAACCTGTGGGAGATACGCACAGGAGCTAAGCCTTTCGATTTCAATTTGGAATTGATATAGTCCTGGCCTAGAAATTCGAATAGACGGTTATAAGCATCGTTATCACTCACTGCAAAGATCGCATCTATATCGTTTGCAATTGTGTGCTCTATTGAATCATTCTCGAGTTGATAGGTTGTTGATTTATCTATATTAATTCCCTTTTCATTCAATTCGTTGATCTTTTCCAGACTTAAAACCGCTACCGGTAATTTTACGGTACTTGCAGGATAAAAATAGGCCTTAGCATCTACCCTGTATTTTTGATCATCGAAGCTAACTTTTCCATCTTTCCGGTTTATTTTGGAGTAAATTATTTGAACTTCATGCTCTTCAACATTTTCAAAAACTTTTGAAAGTTTTGAATTTTTCGATTTTGTAATTCGTGGTAGAACAGATTTTTGCTGGGCGCAACCTGTAATAAAGATCAAACAAGCCAGGTAAAGGAAGGATTTCATCATGATTTGAAGCAATGGATAATTAATAGTTGAGTTCTTGGTGATTTTATAAATGTAAGCCTATCTTCAATTTTAAACAATTTTTATGATTTTCAGGAAGCAGTATATTTTCTTCTTTTGAATTATCAATTTTATAATAACTTAGCGTCAATGGACAAAACTGCTCAATTTATTGAAGAAATCCAGAAAGGATATACCACCAAGGGTGATTATATTTATTTGGGAGCCGGAATTTTAAATGGAGATGTCCATGCTGATGCTGCAGTTAAAATTCCTTTGAAAACAATGAACCGCCATGGCCTGATTGCGGGAGCTACAGGAACAGGAAAATCCAAGACCCTTCAGATAATCGCTGAAAACCTTTCACAGAAAGGTGTGCCGGTTTTACTTATGGATGTAAAGGGTGATCTAAGCGGAATTGCCAAACCTGCTGAACCTGCCGGTTTTATAGAAGAAAGGCATCAGAAATTAAATTTTCCATTTACCCCGGGAAATTCTCCAGCTGAGATTCTAACTCTTTCAGAGCAAGGTGGAATCCAGTTGAGAGCAACGGTAAGTGAATTTGGCCCGGTCTTACTTTCGCGTATTCTTGACCTTACCTCCACTCAAACAGGAATCCTGGCCATTATTTTCAAGTATTGTGATGATAATAAACTTCCACTTCTTGACCTGAAAGATCTTAAAAAGATAATTCAGTATTCAACAGAGGAAGGAGAGGAGGAGTTCGAAAAGGATTACGGCCGCATTTCTACCGCTTCTACAGGAGCTATTTTGCGTAAGATCGTAGCCTTGGAACAACAGGGAGCTGATCTATTCTTTGGAGAAAGATCTTTTGAGGTGAGCGATCTTACCCGAAAAACATACGATGGTAAAGGCTATGTGAATATCCTCAGGCTTACCGATATTCAGGATAAACCTAAGTTATTCTCAACCTTTATGTTGAGCCTTCTGGCTGAGATCTATACTACCTTTCCCGAGAAAGGAGATATGGACAAACCTGAACTGGTAATGTTCATTGATGAAGCCCATCTTATTTTTGATGAAGCTTCAGACGCTCTACTGGATCAAATAGAAAGTATTGTGAAACTTATCCGCTCCAAAGGAGTTGGAATTTATTTTGTAACACAAAATCCGGCAGATGTACCAGAAGAAGTTCTTGGACAATTGGGACTTAAGATTCAGCATGCTTTAAGAGCTTTTACAGCGAAAGACCGAAAGGCCATTAAACTGGCTGCAGAAAATTATCCGATTTCAGAATTTTACGATACCAAAAATATGCTTACTTCGTTAGGTATAGGCGAGGCAATGGTTTCGGCATTAGATGAAAAAGGAAGACCTGCACCACTTGTGGCCACTATGCTAAGGGCGCCTATGAGCCGCATGGATATACTTACAGACAGTGAACTAAAGAACCTTATTTCAGGGTCTCAACTGGTCTCAAAATATAATGAAGAGATCGATCGTGAAAGTGCCTATGAAATTTTAAATGAAAAAATAGAAATTGCCGAAAAAACCGAAGCAAAGGAAAAGGCAGAAAAAGAAAGAAAAGAAGTAACAAAATCAGCCTCCCGCCGACGAACAAACGGCACCGAAGGCGCAATTATAAAAGTACTAACCAGTGCTACCTTTATTCGAGGAGTTCTGGGAATCCTGAATAAATTTTTAAAATAAAAACTACTTAACCTAATATGTACAAAAAAGCTTTATTAGTTCTTGGTTTATGCGCGAGTATTACCTCCTGCACCAGTGATGAGGAAAACCCATATTTGATCACTTCACAACAGGTAGGGGCTCTTAAGAAGGAGATTAAAATAAACCAGTTAGATTCAATTTTTAAAAATGACAGTATTGTTCGCCAAACCAGCGGACCACAAGAATTTAGATCTACAGATGAAATAAAGATATTTAGTGAGGATGGAGAAGCTCTGCTTAGCCTTGAACCATTACAGGAATTTGATTCTACAAGTACTATTGGCTATATAAGGATACTTGACCCGAGATATGAAACTAAAAACGGACTTACTGTTAAAAGCACTTTTAAAGATATAGTTGCAAATTATAATATTTCTAGAATTGAAAATACGATCAATTCTGCAGTGATCTTTATTGACGAGATCAACGCATATATTACTATCGACAAAGATCAATTACCTACCAATCTCAGGTATGATACCGACAGTAAAATTATGGCTTCCCAGATTCCTGACGATGCCAAGATCAAATACTTTATGATCTACTGGAATTAAAACCGGGAAAAGAAATTAAACTTTTAAAGCCCGATCCCTTAAAAAGGATCGGGCTTTATATTAATAAGATTTTTTAAAAGCTGCCTCTAGAAATATCAGATATACTAATCCATAGCCAAATACTGGTAAAATTTGTTAATATTCAGCAGACTTTCGATTGTTTAACTACTTTTATTTCCTAACCAATAATTTAAGAAATGATTAAAGTCTTAGCAATGATTATGACTATTGGAGGTGCAATTGCGCTTGTAATGGGAGTATTAGGAATTTTTGGAAGTGTAGCCTTAATGCTTAGTCCCTGGGCCCTCACTATCCTCGGCTTTATATTTTTTATCGCCGGAATTTCAATGTTAAAATACCGAAGAGATACAGACGAAGTTCAGGCAAAAGCCCAGAATTAATCTTTTCGAATTCTACGAAATAAAAAAGGGACGCAATGCGTCCCTTTTTTCATGGCTAGGTTGAAAATTAATCTACATTATCATGTAGAAAAGAATTGTTTTTCCTGAAGTGTAGATCATTGTTCTCGTCCTGATCTATACTAGTACGAGACAATTTACCATCTCCAGGCTTGGAATTATCAAGTTCTATCCCTGCTCTTTTATAAGCAGGTTGCTTTTCGATCTCATCGATCTGGGCTGAACCTGTTCTGAATTTATAATTAAATTCTTTCATTTTTGCCTTTCTCTCTGCAGTTCTCTGTCTTACCACTTCAGAGGAGATAGGATTATCAAAAGGATCATGATTATCTCCAGAATTATCCTTTTCAGGAGCTGGAGCAACTGTCTTCTTTTCAAAAGCTATAGTTTCATCCTTTTGTTCTTCTTTTTCAGGAGCCTTGGATTTCTCCAGTTTTTCTTCCATTTCCATATAATCATCAAGACTATATCTCTTTACACCCTGGGCTGAACTTTCGGTTACCGGAACAATCTCAACGGCTTCATTTACCTTGATATTCTTAGCATCTTCTTCCTCTTCTTCCAGACTATGCCTGGTTACCTCTTCTGCTTTAGGCGTAGACTTTGGTTTATCTCCTTCTTCCTTCATAGGCATATCGAAAGTAAACATGAACTGATCTTTCGAATCTTCAGCCTTTATTTCTTCAGGCTCATTCACTTCCATCCCTTTCACCTCTTCGCTCGTATCATTGATGATGAATTCTTCAGGATCAACCTCTTCATAGATCACATCCAGTTTTCTCGCGAAATCAGGTGTTTTGAAAACATCATCTACCTTTTTTTGAATGTTCCCCACTTCATCTACCTCTTCTTCATTTTCATCCAAAGTGTGAACTATCTTTTTATTTTCTTCAGGCTCTTCGAATTGCAACTCATTTTCAGGGTTATTATGCACAGGTGCATTAGTAACCTGATTGATTGGAGCAGACTTCTTGGTAGTTAATTCCTGTTCAGCCTTTTGCTCGTCTTCAAGCGTATGTATTATCTTCTTAGTTTCAGTATTGGTGATCTCATTTTGCTGCTCTACATCGAAACCAGTAGCGATGATAGTTACAGCAATAGCATCTTCCAAAGCCTCGTCTTCACCTACACCCATAATGATATTGGCGCTGTGACCGGCTTCTGCCTGGATGTGATCATTGATCTCTCCAATTTCGTCAATAGTGATCTCCTCGTTACCAGATACAATTAGCAGTAAAACATTTTTGGCACCGGTGATCTTATTGTCGTTTAATAATGGAGAATCCAGAGCTTTCATGATCGCATCTGTAGCCCTGCTAGCACCTGAAGCCTGAGCAGATCCCATGATAGCAGTACCAGAATTGCTCAATACGGTTTTAGCATCACGCAAGTCAATGTTTTGGGTGTAATGATGCGTAATTACTTCAGCAATACCCCTTGAGGCTGTTGCCAGTACTTCATCGGCCTTAGAGAAACCGGCTTTAAAACCAAGATTTCCATAAACTTCACGAAGTTTATTATTATTGATCACAATTAAAGAATCTACATGACTTCTAAGTCTTTCAACCCCTAATTGTGCCTGTTCGTTCCTGTTTCTTCCCTCGAACTGAAATGGAATTGTTACAATACCAACGGTTAAGATATCCAGTTCTTTGGCCTGCTTCGCGATGATAGGTGCAGCTCCGGTCCCGGTACCACCACCCATCCCGGCAGTGATAAAAACCATTTTAGTATTGGTATCCAGCATCTGTTTGATCTCCTCAAAACTTTCTACTGCTGCTTTTTCTCCAATTTCGGGATTAGCTCCTGCTCCAAGTCCTTCGGTAAGGGTCACACCTAATTGAATCTTGTTGGGAACTGAACTGTTTTCAAGTGCCTGGGAATCGGTATTACAAACAACAAAATCAACCCCTTTAATCCCTAACTGGAACATATGGTTGATGGCATTGCTTCCTCCACCGCCTACTCCTATCACTTTGATGACGTTCGATTGATTCTTAGGTAAATCGAATGAGATGTCTCCAAATTCTGTACTGCTCATAAACTCTGTTTTACTGGTTGTATTGTATCTAAATTATTCTGCGTTATCTAAAAAATCCTTGAATTTCTCTGCCCACTTATCAAAAATGCTTTTGCGGGCAACTTTTTTCGAGGTCTCTTCTTCTTGATCGGTTTCGTTTATTACCTGATCTCCTTCTTCATTTTCTTCGGAATCTTCTACCGGACTATTGTCTGATAGTACCGCTTCTTCCTGGAATTTGCTATTCTCTTTTTCCAGGCTGTTCATCACCAATCCTACTGCAGTTGCATAAACTGGACTCGTAGTTTCTGAATCTGTGGTTCCGGCTAAATGCTCGTTAGGATATCCAATCCTGGTATCCATCCCGGTAATATATTCAGCCAGCTGCTTTATGTGCTTCAATTGCGCTCCACCACCGGTAAGCACCAATCCGGCGATTAGTTTCTTCTTTTGCTCATCATGCCCGTAATTTTTGATCTCCAGGTATACCTGCTCAATGATCTCAACCACTCGCGCATGAATGATCTTGGAAAGATTCTTAAGGGTAATTTCCTTCGGCTCTCTTCCTCTTAATCCCGGAATAGAAACGATCTCATTATCCTTGTTTTCACCCGGCCATGCAGAACCGAATTTAATTTTCAGCAATTCAGCCTGCTTTTCAATGATTGAGCAACCTTCCTTGATGTCTTCAGTAATCACATTACCT
>CBDTXN010000139.1:0-7739 GCA_965364455.1 uncultured Flavobacteriaceae bacterium | reverse complement strand
CGGAATCTGTACCATTATAGATCTCATTACCGGTACTTCTGAATTCTTCCAGAGAATTATAGTTATTTCCCTTGTAATTGATGCTGAAATCTGAAGAAGAGTGATAAAGGTTTCCTGCAAAATATCCGTCATAACCGGAAGGGATGCTTATTAGGTCTGCTCCGTTAGCTGCGTAAAGAATGTTATTATAAAAATTAATATTCTCTTTTACAGGTTTCCATTGGATATATTTGATGTTAGCAGCACCTTTGTGGGTGGCCTTTTCGCTTAGGTATAAAGTATTGTTGTAGACATTAATATCACTCATTGTACCATTATTTCCATTAAATAGGTACACATTACCGCCATTTGTTGCGGCGTCGTTCTGACTAATATTATATCTAATTGTGATATTTTTCATTGGACGTGCTCCGGTAAATTGACCTACCATAAAGCCTGCTCCATCATTGTCATGGGAATAATTATACTGCATCACCCCGTTGGTAACACCGCCATCCAAATCGAACCCGGCGCCATCACAGCCTCCTCCAGAACTCATGTTGTAAACCTCAGAGTATTGTATTGTTACCTGGTCTGAATCCCAGTACCAGATACCCACAGGTCCTCCACAGGTTGCATTTCCATTTCCGGAATCATAAACTGTACAATGCTCTATAACTGAATTCTGAACATCAGAAAGTACAATTCCGTTACCTGAATGTTTTCCTTTGTCATATCCTTCAATGTTGTAAACCTCGCAACTTCTAACGATGATATTAGAGTGTGCGTAACCAGTTTTAGAGGAGGAGAATTCTCCGTATGAAGAGATACCCACATCTAAACAGTCATGAACTTTATTATTTTCTATAAGTACATTAGTGTAACCAGAATTACCATTGTAAGCTCCCACTACGATACCGAATTCTCTAAATCCGAAAACCTCTGTATTAGTTACTTCAATAAGATCAAGTTTTGTATTTCCAGAAAGATCGTTATAAAATGAAATACCTGAATTTGTATTGGTGTACATCCCACTACCTTCAATTATAAGATTATCTATTCTGATACCCGAAGTGTTATAAGCATAGATACCATATTCATTTCCTGCGTTGATTTTTGCCTTTCCACTTCCAAAAGTAGAAATTAATACAGGATTTGCACTGTTATTGGCATCTTCAGAATCTAAATATAAATTTCCGTTGAATTCATCTCCACCTTTAAACAGGATCTGGTCGCCCGGTTCGAGAACTATATCATTTAATTTGCTAATGTTTTGCCAGGCATCATCGGGAGATAAACCTGTATTGTTATCATCTCCGGTACTGCTCACAAAATAGGTCTTGTTTGGGCAGCTACTGTCACTCTTAAATTCTCCCTCAATACTTCCAAAGTTTTCATATTGAAAAGCGAAATTTCCGGCAAGTGTAGAACAATTGTTTCCACTATCTCCCGAGGAAGTATATCTATGTACTCCAGACCATATAAGATCTTCATTAGTTCCATTAATACCGCTGCCATAAACGCAGAAAGTATAGTCTGCATTGGTTGTGCAATTTTGTTGTGAGATCACCTCAGTTTCCTGTAAGGATACAACCAAAGCCTGAATATCTATGCTGGTAGTTCCATCGGCTGTAGTTAAAAGCATATTAAAGGTTCTTTCCTCATTATTAAGGATTATTCCATTTAGTGGAGAATCCTGATCTTGTCAGTTGGTGCATTTAGAAGTCCCGGTTACGGGAGTAACGCTGTTTGAACTGGTTTCTTCAGCGGCAACAATAGAACCATTCTGATTTTTGAATATAACATCAGAAATGACTGGTTCATTATTTTCGTCTATGGTGAAATTAAAGCTGAAATCCTCTGAATCGAATTGAACTAAAACATCTGAGCTCTTATTCGTGTTTTCACTTTGCTTTAAGGCTGAAACTTCTGCTGTATATTTTTCTCCGGAAGAAAGGGTAAGAGTTCCTGCAGCTTCAGGGTCTAAAACGGAAATTTCTCCAACCTTAGTTGGAGCTTCAAGTAAAAAGGTTCCCCTGTATTCTGCATTATTGCTGGCGAAAATACCTTTATAGCTTGAAATTTTGCGATCCTTCTGGGCAAGGTCACTTTCGCTTATGATATCTTCTTCATTTAAGGCAAGGTCATCAGTATCTGTAGAGCATGCAGTAAACAAGACTGCACATATCACTAAACATACATATTTCAAAACATCTTCAATACCATGAGGTATTGATGGGCAGGTTGTAGGGTTCATATAGGGCTTTTCGGGGTTAAGAATAGATCCTTTTCGGGAGGAATAAATCCTTACTGTTTCAATTTCAACGCAATTAAACAATTACTCCGATTAAATACAAAAATAATCGATGAAATACATTTATTAACTAATTTTTGATGTGAGCTAATTTGAATCCCTTATTAAATTTCCGATTATCAATTCTTTATTTAACCAATAACAAAATTCAGATTTTGAAATTTTTAAGAATAGTTGACACTCTATTTGACCAAATCAACTAGATATCCAATCCTGCTTTTTTAATGGTAAGCGGGAATTGAATTAAGACTCAAGATTAAAGTTTTTCGAGTTGTATTTGTTAACTTTATGAAAATCAGTTAAATAGAGTGATAATATAATAGTCAGAAAATTGAAAGAATATGAAAAAGTCAAATCCTTCTGGGGTATTTCATGAAGTAAATGATATACGGGTTGAAGAAAAGTCAGCTCCTTCCATAGATCAAAAAAGTGTAATTATAAAAGTAGAAATGACCGGTATCTGCGGAACCGATCTGCATATTTATCATGAAGGCCTGGTGCCTTCTGGATCTGTGTTGGGTCACGAATTTTGCGGTGAGATTATTGAAGTAGGGGGCGAGGTTAAGAATCTGAAGGTAGGAGACCGGGTCGTAGTGAATCCTATGAAAAATGGGGTAGGGCTCGGCTTGAGTCCTGGTGGATTTGCACGTTATGTAAAAATCGACAATGCGGTTAAGAATTCAAATGTGTTTCCCATCCCATATACAATTACCAGTGAAAAAGGAGCATTGGTGGAGCCATTAAGCGTCGGGTTGGCCGGAGTGAATATTACTAAGCTTGAAACCAATGATTGTATTCTTGTTACTGGCTGTGGAACTATTGGGCTAGTAACCATTGCAGCACTGAAAAGCAAGGGTTTTAAGAATATAATTGCTTCAGATATTAGCGATAAAAGATTAGAACTGGCAAAAACCCTGGGAGCAAAGTTCACCTTTAATCCTTCAGGGGAGAAAGATTTAAAAGATTTTATCATTAAAAACTTTGGCACGGTTAATTCGCTAAATTATGCTGGTGAACTACCCGCTTTAAGGGCTGCTTTCGAATGTTCAGGGGTAAGCCCTGTATTGAGTCAAATTATTGAACTTCTTGCTCCAGATGGAAAAATTACCATCCTGGCAATTTATGGTAAGGATCTCACTATAGATCCAAATATGATCGTTTATAAAAGGCTGGAGGTCAAAGGATCGCTGTTTTATACCAATAATGATTTTCTGGAGGCCATAGAACTCATGCATACGGGTAAGGTAGACTTAACTCCTATAGTTTCTCATCATTTTCCTTTGAATGAACTTCCGAAAGCTTTTGAAACCCAGGCAGACAGCAAGAAATCTGTGAAGGTTATCGTTGATAGTATCTGATCCTGTAGACCTTCTGAAATTGCAAATGATTTAATGTGACTTTGAAAAATTTTGAAAAGGAACCTGTTTATGAATCTAAAACTGTAACAAATTCAGGATCGACTTGTCTTTATAGGTATATCAATCAAAAACAAATCATCATGTTCCATTTTCGAGCCACTTTCTTTTTTCTCATATTTTCGGTTTTTTATTGTTCAATTTCTGCCCAGGAGGTCGATAAATATTATTTGAATTTTGATACTGAAAAGGAGGTGGTAGGTGTTACTGCACAAATTAGTCTTGCCGACTCCATTTTATATATGAGTGAGTATAGCTCAAAAAGTGATTATTTTCCAAAATATGTAAGTGATCTTCAGGTTACAGATGTTGAGGGAAAACAAATTAAAACTCAATTTCGGGACTCGGTTCGATGGATCTTTCATGGCGTTAAACCTGGCGAAAGGATCAACCTAAAGTATGATTTACACCTGGATCATGAGGAAAGGGAGTGGCCCGGAGGAATAGATGGAGTTGCTTACACCAGGGATTATGGAATTATGACTTCGGGAAGGGCCCTTTTCGTCATGAACGGCGAGAGAAAAGAAAATATTCAGGTTAGGGTAGAGGTCCCTCAAGGGGCAAAGGTAAGTACACCTTGGAAGGAAATCCCGTCTGAACATAATTCTTTCTTGGTGGCCAATCAGGAAAATTTGCAGGAGTCTTTTCTATTTGCAGGTACCCATGAAGAGATCCTGATCAATCGGGGGTCTTTTACTCTCAAATTCATTCTTGGGGGAAAAACCCTGATGCAGCAAGAGCAAAAGATCATTAGTACAGCTAATCAGCTTTTGGATTATTATGTTGAGCTTATGGGGGGCATTCCTGAACCTGCACCGGGTATGAATTTGGATCAATGTATGGTAATTGTTACCGAAAATGATAAGATCGATGGAGAGGTTATTGGTAACCACATAAGTATGTTCATGAATCCTGATGGGGATCCTCAAACCCAAATGATTGGCTGGTTTATTTTTGCGCACGAATTCTTCCATCTATGGAATGGAAAAAGCATACAGTTTGAAGGAACTACCTCTGACTGGTTCAAGGAAGGGGTGTCCAATTATTACACCCTTAAAGGACTAAACCAGGTTGGTTTTATAAATGAAGAGGCTTATAAAACGATCCTTAATAACCTGTTTTACGAGCGATATATCAACGATCCAGGCTTAGGCAGCAAAAGTCCCGTGAATTCTGCTGATGGTTTTTCAAAAGATAATCACTGGGGTTTAATATATGGAGGTGGGCTTTTTGCCGGTATAGCTTCAGATATGGAAATAAGGCAGCATTCTTCTAATGAAAAAAGTCTGGATGATCTTATGCGGTATTTTTACGATAAATACGCCGGAACGAACGATTCTGTCAATAATGAGATATTGAAAGATAAGATAGAGGAATTTGGATTTGCAGGTTTTACTGAATTTTTTGAAAGTTACCTTTCCGGAAATCAGGTTATTTCACTAGACTCCTATTTAGAATATGCAGGAGCCGAGGTGTCGATAGAAAACAAAAATCTTATTATTCAATCAAAAGAAGAAAGATCAAAACTTCAGAAAGAGATCTGGGAAGGGTTTCTGGGACGTCTCGATTAGAACTTCGGATCTAATTTAGTGGATGATGCTCAAAATTTTTCAGATCTTCTTTTTATTAATTTCCGACTGAAAAGAAAGACGATTATCACACTTAAAAAGGCAAACGGGAGAGAGCTTATTATCAGGAATTTTTGCATTGCTGTTAATACGTTCGAATCTGGCTTTACCTGGCCCAGTACTATGATCGCCTCGCAGAAAATTAAGATTAATACCGCCCAGATTAGGCGGTATTTTTTATTTGGTTCGGGATTGCCATTATCTGTGAACATACTCAGTACAAATATTGCAGAATCTACCGAGGTGACAAGGAAACTAATGAGTAGTATTATAACGATAATACTGGTAACAATTGGTAAAGGGAAGGATTCAAAGAAAATGAACATGGAGGTGAAAACATTTCCGAACTCATTATTGTAAGAATTCCAGCTTTCGATCATTTTAAATGCTGAGGTTCCAAATACACTGAACCAGAAAAAACTTCCAAGGGAAGGGAAAAGCAAAACACCAAATATCATCTCTCTGATAGTTCTGCCTTTAGAAATCCTCGCTATGAAAATTCCGGTAAACGGTGCCCACGCCAGCCAGAATGCCCAGTAATAATAGGTCCAGTCAGTTAAGAAATTAACTCCGGGATCGTATCTTCCGTAGGCGAGGCTCAACGGAATAAAGTCCAGAATATAATGATATAATGAATTAAAAAAGTTAACCAGGATCTGGGTAATATCTCCTGAAAGGAATACGAAGAACATAAGTATAAGGGCGACATAAATGTTCCAGTTGGAAATGCGCCTGATACCTTTATTCACTCCTGCCCATGCTGAAATGAATGCAAGAGCGCAGATCAAAAATACAAGGGCCATATTTTGCCATAATGAGCCGGGCTCCCTTGATTCTATATGACTTAATCCTCCTTCGATTTGTGTAGTTCCTAGACCGATGGCAGCAACCAGCCCTATAACCGTAGTGAGAATTGTAAGTAGATCTATGGTAGAAGGCATGAATTTTACCCTTCTGAAGCTTGGGAATCCTGAACTTAATCGGACATCCCTTTTTTCAACGAATATTGCATACCCGATCACCAGTGCAAAAAGCCCATAAAATGCCCAGGCGGTAAAGCCCCATTGATAAAAAGTATATTCCAGGGAAATTATTTCCGCAGCTTCGCCAGTTTCAAGCGGAGGATTCATCAGCATGAAAACTGGTTCCTGTACGGCTCTCAATAATATTCCTGCGCCCATCCCGGCAGAATAAAGCATAGCGATCCACGAAAGTTTGTCGAATTCGGGAAGTGAACTACCCAATCTGATATTTCCGAATTTCGAAAGAGCTATTATAAGAAGAAAGAGAACACAGCCGAGTCCCAACCACAAATAAAAAGCTCCGAAATATTCCCTCACCCAAAGAGAGACTTCTTCGATGCCTTTATAGAAGTGATCGGTAAAAATGAATATTAAAATCGAACTTGAGATGAGTATGATCGCAGAGATCGAAAAGACTTTATTTCTTAATAAAGGATTTAAGGCTGACTTCAAGTTTGCTTTTCTTAGCTCATGAAATTAATTCAATTTATTTCCTTTCGCAATTTTGTTGATCATCCCCTCGAATATGAAAAAATGAAAAGGATACATGGCATACCAGTAAGCTCTACCTAATAAGCCTTTCGGACGAAAAGTTGCATTTTGATGTAGGATATTATTATTGTCAATTTTGAATTCCAGCCATGCTTCCCCGGGAACCTTCATTTCGGCGAAAAGTAATAATCTTCTTTCTTCTTTATCTGCCAATAACACCCTCCAGAAGTCCAAAGAATCTCCTGCATTGATCTTGTTAGGATGCGTTCTTCCACGGCGAAGACCAACCCCGCCAAACAGTTTGTCAAGATATCCTCTTACTTTCCAAAGCCAGTTTCCATAATACCATCCGGTAAGACCTCCTATCGCCCACACCCTTTCCAGGGCTTCTTCAGGATCTTTTACTTTTACAGATTTCTTATCCTGTAAACAACCATATTTTGGTATCTGAACGTATTTATTAAGTTCTTTTCTGAATCTACCACTACTCAAGGAGTCCTTCCAGCTCGATAAAACCTCGTTCTGCTCTATCTTGTAGAAGGCAAGCCTAATCGCCTCTTTATAAGGAATCAGGTCGATATTCAAAAGGTCTTTTAACCTGGTATCACGGGTAATGACTTCAACTGACATGCTATCTACCAGGTTTTGAGCCAGTCTATAGGATGTTGAGGTTACAAAATAAAGCCAGTAGGAACTTAATTTTGGAGACATAAAAGGGACACCCACAATCCATAATTTCAGGCCTCGAACTTCAGCATATTGCTCCATCATTTCCTGGTAAGTAAGTACATCTGGGCCTCCTACATCAAAAGATTCATTATAGCAATCCTCGTTACCTATAACTCCGGTTAGATACTGGATAATATTCCTGATTGCGATAGGCTGGGAT
>CBDTXN010000138.1:0-7774 GCA_965364455.1 uncultured Flavobacteriaceae bacterium | reverse complement strand
CTTTTCATCAAGAGGTTTGATCGTATGAATGTTGATCACTTCTGCACTGATCCCTTTCTCATTAAGTTCAACAGCTGCCTGAATGGCTTCCCATACCAAATGACCTGTCGCGATGATCGTAACATCTGTACCTTCATATAATTTCACTGCTTTCCCGATCTCGAATTTCTGATCTTCAGGTGTGAAATTGGCAACTTTCGGCCTTCCAAATCTAAGGTAAACCGGTCCGTCATGCTCAGCGATAGCAAGAGTTGCTGCTTTGGTCTGGTTGTAATCACAAGTGTTGATAACGGTCATTCCGGGCAACATTTTCATCAAGCCAAGGTCTTCCAGGATTTGGTGAGTTGCACCGTCTTCTCCTAATGTTACTCCTGCGTGAGAAGCACATATCTTTACATTTTTACCTGAATAAGCTACACTCTGACGTATCTGATCATAAACCCTTCCGGTAGAAAAGTTCGCGAAAGTTCCGGTAAAAGGAATTTTACCTCCGATAGTCATACCGGCAGCCATTCCTATCATATTAGCTTCAGCAATTCCAACCTGGAAAAAACGCTCCGGATGATTTGCCTTAAATTCGTCCATTTTTAGCGATCCTGTAAGATCGGCACATAGAGCAACAACATTTTCATTGGTTTTTCCCAATTCGGTCAAACCAGCTCCAAAACCTGAACGTGTATCTTTACTTCCTGTATTTTTATATTCTTTCATGGTCTTTAAAATTTTGATATTAATGAATAATACTCTGGATTAGTAATCTCCAAGAGTTTCCGGGTTCTGAGCAAGTCCTGTTTCCAGTTGCTCATCGTTTGGAGCCTTACCGTGCCACGCGTGCGTATGCATCATAAAGTCTACTCCGTTCCCCATTACGGTATTCATTAATACACAGACCGGTTTTCCTTTTCCGGTTCTTGATTTAGCCTCTTTAAGACCATCAATAACCTGCTGAAGATCGTTACCATCTGCTATTTCCATAACATCCCATCCAAAAGCTTCAAATTTAGCCTTTAGATTACCCATTGGTAGAACAGTCTCTGTACTCCCGTCAATTTGCTGACCATTAAGATCTATAGTTGAGACGATATTATCTACATTATTGCCGGCAGCATACATGATCGCTTCCCAGTTCTGACCTTCCTGAAGTTCACCATCTCCATGAAGAGAGTAAACGATATGCTTGTCATTATTTAGTTTTTTGGTTTGAGCAGCACCTAGAGCTACACTCATTCCCTGGCCTAAAGATCCTGAAGCAATTCTTATTCCCGGAAGTCCTTCATGCGTTGTTGGGTGTCCCTGAAGACGGGAATCTATCAATCTGAAAGTATTCAATTCGTCTACCGGAAAATATCCACTTCTGGCAAGTACACTATAGTATACCGGAGAAATATGGCCGTTAGATAGGAAGAAAAGATCTTCTCCTTTTCCGTCCATATTAAAATCGGTATTGTGATCCATAACCTCCTGATAGAGCGCAGTGAAAAATTCAGTACAGCCTAAGGAACCTCCCGGGTGACCGGAATTTACCTTATGAACCTGCCTTAAAATATCCCTGCGTACCTGGGTAGCAAAATCTTGTAATTCGTTGATGTCTGGCATTTTAAATTGTGTTGTTTTAATGCGGCAAAAATAACTTTTTAAAAAGCTTTGGCAAAGCAACTAAAGCTCAGTTATTAACTTTTTATTGAAAATACTAACAAGCTCTATTGGATTAGCTGTTCCATTTGATATTTAGTTGAGTATCTTTGCACCGATTAAATTGAAATATGAAATTTGAACTTTTAACTACCGATGCAGGTAGTAAAGCACGTGCGGGAAAAATTACTACAGATCATGGGGAGATTGAAACCCCTATTTTTATGCCGGTTGGGACGGTGGCTTCGGTTAAGGGAGTACATCAAAGTGAGTTAAAGGAGGATATTAACCCAGATATAATATTGGGAAATACCTACCACCTTTATTTAAGGCCTCAAACCGATATTCTGAAAAAAGCAGGAGGTCTTCATAAATTCATGAACTGGGACCGTAATATTCTTACCGATAGTGGTGGTTACCAGGTATATTCACTTTCTGATAGAAGGAAGATCAAGGAAGAAGGTGTAAAGTTTAAATCTCACATTGATGGTTCATATCATACTTTCACTCCGGAAAATGTAATGGAGATCCAGCGGGCAATTGGGGCAGATATTATCATGGCTTTTGATGAATGTACGCCTTATCCATGTGATTATAATTATGCGAAGAGGTCGATGCATATGACGCATCGTTGGTTAGACAGATGTATTAATCATCTTGAAAAGACTCCTGAGATCTATGATTACAAACAAACCTTTTTTCCAATAGTTCAGGGGAGTACATATAAAGATCTTCGTAGGCAATCTGCAGAATATATTGCAAATGCCGGTGCAGAAGGAAACGCTATTGGTGGACTTTCTGTAGGGGAGCCTGCGGAAGAGATGTATGAGATGACTGAGGTAGTTACCGAGATCCTTCCGGAAGACAAGCCGAGATACTTGATGGGTGTTGGAACTCCCATCAATATTCTTGAGAATATTGCTTTAGGGATAGATATGTTCGACTGTGTGATGCCTACCAGGAATGGTAGAAATGGAATGCTTTTTACTTCGCATGGTACCATTAATATTAAGAACAAAAAATGGGAAGCAGACTTTTCACCAATAGATCCTGAAGGAGTAAGTTTTGTAGATTCGATGTATTCCAAGGCATATGTGCGTCATTTGTTTTCAGTAAATGAAATGCTTGGCAGGCAAATTGCTAGTATTCATAACCTGAGCTTTTACCTTTGGTTGGTAAGAGAAGCAAGAAAGCATATCTTAGCCGGAGATTTCCCACAATGGAAGGATAAAATGGTTAAGCAAATGGATAAACGTCTATAATTCCAGATCTTGAAAATTCTAGATTGGTACATACTTAAAAGGTATTTAGGAACTTTCACTATGATGTTAGTTCTTTTTATTCCTATTGGAATTACCGTAAACCTTGCGGAAAAGATCGATAAGATCCTGGAGAATGAAGTTCCATTTATTGAAGTGGCTAACTATTACCTTGATTTCACGATCTATTTTGCCAATCTTTTATTTCCTATTTTTCTTTTCCTTTCGGTTATCTGGTTTACCTCCAAACTTGCGATGAATACTGAGATCGTTGCCATATTAAGTAGTGGTGTTTCATTTTACAGGTTTTTAAGACCTTATTTAATAGGGGCGACCATTGTATGTATAGGTGCGCTAATACTTGCTATGTATCTTGCGCCCCAGGCCAGTAAGGGTTTTAATGAATTTAAATATCAGTATTTAAAAAGGGGCGATAAAATCCAGGAAACCAGTGATGTCTACCGGCAGATAAATGATAATGAATTTATCTACGCAAGTCACTTTCAGCCTAAGACCAAATCTGCCCGTAATTTCACATTGGAGCATTTTGAGGGAAATGAGCTGAAATTCAAAATAAGTGCCTCTAACTTAAGATATAGTGAAGAGGATAGTTTGTATAATCTTACCAGAGTAGATAAGCGGATTGTTGGCAAAGAAGAAGACAGTATCATGTATATGAGAACTCTGGATACTATCCTGCCTTTTGAATTTGATGAACTTACTCCGGAATCCTATATCGCTGAAACCCTGAACTACACAGAGCTTAACAATTTCATAGATAAAGAGAGCAGAAGAGGGTCTGGTAATATCAACAGGTATCTTGTAGTTGCTTATAAGAGATGGAGTATCCCGATCTCTGCTTTTATCTTAACTATCATTGCCGTTGCTGTTGCATCTTTTAAAAGAAGAGGGGGGATGGGGGTAAACCTTGCCGTAGGTATTTCCCTGGCGTTTATCTTTATTTTCTTTGATAAGGTATTCGGAACGATGGCAGAGCAATCTACATTTTCACCTTTAATTGCGGTCTGGTTTCCAAACATAGTATTTGGAGTGCTGGCAGTAATTCTGTTATTCCGCGCTAAACGCTAGCTAAGGAATTCAATTCAAAATTTAAGCTTTTTCGGGGAATTCTATCCTTTCAAAGTTGTTATATTTGTAAGCTATAAAATATAATAACCATAATCCGTATGGAATATTTAGATTTTGAACAACCCATCAAAGAACTTGAAGATCAATATGCTAAAGCATGCAATATTGGAGAGGAAAGTGAAGTTGATGTTACTGCTACTTGTAAGCAGATAGAGAAGAAACTTGTAGAGAAGAAGAAAGAGATCTATAAGAATCTAACGCCATGGCAACGAGTTCAGCTGTCCAGGCATCCAAACAGACCTTATACTTTAGATTATATCAACGCAATTTGTGGAGATACATTCCTGGAACTTCACGGTGACAGAAATGTGAAGGATGATAAAGCGATGATCGGAGGTCTTGGAAAGATCGATGATCAGAGTTATATGTTCGTTGGTCAGCAAAAAGGGTATAATACCAAAACCAGACAATACCGAAATTTCGGGATGGCAAATCCTGAAGGATATAGAAAAGCCCTTAGGCTAATGAAATCTGCAGAGAAATTTGGTGTTCCTGTAGTTTGTTTTGTGGATACTCCTGGTGCTTATCCAGGTCTTGAAGCTGAAGAAAGAGGTCAGGGTGAAGCTATCGCCAGGAACATTCTTGAAATGACGAGGCTTAAAGTGCCAATTATCGTGGTGATCATTGGAGAAGGAGCATCGGGTGGAGCTTTAGGTATAGGTGTTGGAGATAAGGTTATGATGCTTGAAAATACCTGGTATTCGGTGATCTCTCCGGAGTCATGCTCTTCAATTTTATGGAGAAGCTGGGAGTATAAGGAGATCGCTGCCGAAGCTTTAAAGCTTACAGCAAAAGATATGAAAAAGCAAAAGCTTATCGATGAGATTATCAAAGAGCCTTTAGGAGGCGCTCATAGTAATCGAGATGAGATCTTTAATACGGTAAAAACTTCAATTTCCAAAGCCTATTCTGAATTTAAAAACTTATCACAAGAGACCCTGGTCGAAAAAAGGATGGATAAGTATTTAGATATGGGTGTGTTTAAAGGATAAGTTCTTTGTTTATACAACATCAAAAAAAATCCGGGGAGTCGTTTCCGGATTTTTTTATCTTATTAACAGAAAATATTACTTATCAACAGGTAAATTGTTCATTACCTGTTAAGTAACTTAAGACAGATTCTTTAAGATTGTCTTAACAAATTATTTACTTTAGTGCTATGGAAAAAACCACCTCCCCCCAAAGTGTAACATATAAAAAAACAAATGTAGTAAGTTTAGAAAAAGGAAAAGTTCCGCCGCAGGCAGTTGATTTAGAAGAGGTTGTTCTGGGAGCTATGATGATCGATAAAAAAGGTGTAGATGAGATTATTGATATATTACATCCCGAAGCTTTTTATAAAAATGCCCATAAACTGATATATGGTGCTATTAAAAAATTATTCGACACTTCTGAGGCAATTGACTTATTAACCGTTTCAAACCAATTAAAGAAAGAAGGGGTATTTGATAAGTGTGGCGGTGATTATTACCTTATTCAACTTACACAGAAAGTTTCCAGTTCGGCGCATATTGAATTTCATGCTCGTATCATTCTTCAAAAATATATCCAACGAAGTCTGATTAAAATATCGAACGAGATAATTGAAGAGGCGTTTGACGAGGGAGCTGATGTTTTTGACCTATTAGATAGTGCGGAAGCAAAACTTTATGAAGTAACCCAGGGGAATATTAAACGCTCCACGGAAACTGCGCAGAGTCTTGTTATTCAGGCAAAGAAAAAGATCCAGGAAATATCCAATAAAGAGGGATTAAGTGGGGTGCCTTCAGGATTTGATAAACTGGACGAACTAACTTCAGGATGGCAGCCTTCAGATTTAATTATCGTGGCAGCTCGTCCGGGTATGGGTAAAACAGCCCTTACTTTATCTATGGCCCGAAATATTGCCGTAGATCAGGGGATTCCGGTTGCGTTCTTCTCATTGGAGATGTCTTCAGTGCAGTTGATCACTCGTTTGATCTCTTCTGAAACCGGTTTATCTTCAGAAAAATTGAGAACTGGGAAACTAGAGCAACATGAATGGGAGCAGCTGAACGTTAAGGTGAAAGACCTTGAAAAAGCACCATTATTCATTGATGATACACCTTCTCTATCAATTTTCGACCTTAGGGCGAAAGCTCGTCGATTAGCTTCGCAACATGGAATTAGAATGATCGTTATAGATTACCTTCAGTTGATGACAGCAGGGGGAAGCCAGAAAGGTGGAGGAAACAGGGAGCAGGAAATTTCTACAATTTCACGTAACCTTAAAGCCCTGGCAAAGGAATTAAATGTACCGGTAATTGCACTTTCACAGTTGTCGCGTGCCGTAGAAACTCGTGGTGGAAGTAAACGACCTTTACTTTCTGACCTTAGGGAATCTGGAGCGATCGAGCAGGATGCAGATATTGTTTCTTTCATTTACAGACCAGAATATTATAAGATCGAGGAGTGGGATGATGAGGAAAGAACTCCTACTCAGGGTCAGGGTGAATTTATTGTAGCAAAACACCGTAATGGTGGATTGGAAAATATAAGGCTGAAATTCATTGGAGAACTCGGTAAATTTGATAATTTAGAAGACTTTAATTTCCCATCAGAGATTCCTTCAAGTATGAATAGTGGAGAAGGAGATAACGATTTTGGAAATTTCAATCTACCAAATCCAAGTGCCGATGAGGCTTTTGGAAGTTCTATGAATAGTAATTTTGATGATGACGATAACGACGTTCCTTTCTAATGCAGTTAAGCTAAGATCAGCTAAGGAAAGTTCTATATCAAAAAATATAAAAAGCAGCAAAGTGTTAATAAGCATTTTGCTGCTTTCTTTTTTTATGCTTCTCAGTTTCAATATGTCTGCTTCCAAGATCCTGATCCCGATGGATGCAGATACTCAAAGCAACCATCTTAAGGCTTATGGTATTGTATATTATTCATTGGAAAATCAGCTTAGTGTAAACTGGCTTCTGAATTATAGAGGCGGTTCTTTTCTTATAGCAGATTCTGAAGAGTTGAGGAAAGAATGCCAGATAAGAGGAGTAGATTTTGAGGTTATAAGTGATAATATGGCCGGTTCCATTTTGGAAGAAATTAGTAGTCCGTCTAAAAATATGGAATCTGTTTCCCTGGAAAAGGCGCCTAAAATTGCTGTTTACAGTCCTACTGGAAATAAACCCTGGGATGATGCCGTAACTATGGCTCTTACCTATGCTGAAATTCCTTATAAAACCATTTATGATACTGAAGTTTTAAATGATGCCCTACTATTGTACGACTGGCTACATTTGCATCATGAAGATTTCACGGGACAGTATGGTAAGTTTTACCGTGCTTTTAGAACTGCTCCATGGTATATTCAGGAAAAGAAAGAAGCTGAAGAATTAGCAGCGGAGCTGGGCTACTCCAAAGTTTCAGAGGAGAAACTGGCTGTTGCCCTAAAGATCAGGGATTATGTGATTGGCGGCGGCTTTATGTTTGCCATGTGCAGTGCTACCGATAGTTTTGATATAGCCCTGGCAGCAAAAGGAGTTGATATCGCTGAGGCGATGTTCGACGGAGATCCTAGTGAACCCGGATACCAGGCTAAGGTAAATTTCGATAATACTTTTGCCTTTACAGATTTTGAACTGGAGAGAAATCCAATGGTTTATGAATTCTCCAGTATAGATATGACTTCTAAAAGGCAGATCCAGAAGGAAAGTGACTATTTTACCTTGATGGATTATTCTGCAAAATGGGATGTTGTGCCCACCATG
>CBDTXN010000137.1:0-7799 GCA_965364455.1 uncultured Flavobacteriaceae bacterium | reverse complement strand
CTATCATCACCTTTTCCTCTGGGATAGAGAGGCTGAAAAAATAGCCGGAGCCTACAGAATGGGCATGGGTAATGAGATCTTCGCTAATCACGGTATAAATGGTTTTTACCTTCAGGACCTGTTTAGATTTGAGCCTGAGCTTCATAAAATGATGAGCCAATCTATCGAAATGGGCCGGGCCTTTATCATCAAGGAATATCAGCAGAAACCAATGCCACTTTTCCTTCTCTGGAAGGGAATCGTTCATTGCACCCTAAGATTTCCTGAGCATAAATATCTTATTGGCGGTGTAACGATCAGTGATAAATTCAGCAATTTCTCGAAATCTCTTATGATCGAATTCATGAAATCGAATTATTATGATCCTTACGTTGCTCAGTATGTAAGACCTAAGAAAGAATTCAAGGTGAAACTTGAAGATGCAGATAAAGATCTTGTTTTCGACGAAAGTGAGGCTGACCTGAACAAATTCGATAAAATCATAGACGAGCTGGAAACAGAAAATTTACGTTTACCTGTTCTCATCAAAAAGTACATTAAGCAGAACGCGAAGGTGGTAGCATTTAATGTAGATCCGCTTTTTAATGACGCTGTGGACGGACTTATGTACATTAGAATTGCAGATCTTCCAGAAAGTACGGTAAAACCAGTCATGGAAGAATTTCAAAAAGAACTGGAAGAAAAAGCTGCAGCCAACGGTAAGTATTAATTTCATTGTTAAGATACTGTTATTCCTTTCTTCTTACTGGTCAAATCCTTGATTCCTCCTTATCTTGTTGACAATTAAAATTTTGAAGAAAAACTATGGAAAATATATTAATTGCCGGTGCTACAGGAGACACTGGAAAAAGAGTAATTGAAATTTTAAATAATTCAGAAAGCTTTAATCCTCTTGCCCTAATTAGAAAAGAAGAGCAGAGACAGCAATTTGAAGACATGGAGGTAGAAGCTGTTCTTGGAGACCTGGAAGAGGATGTTAGCCATACCATGAAGGGTATAGACAAGGTGATCTTCGCAGCTGGTTCTGGAGGTGATACCTCAGACGAAAAAACGGATGCTATAGATCGAGATGGGGCGAAGAAGCTTATCGATGCCGCGATATCTGCAAAGGTTAAGAAATTTGTGATGCTAAGTTCTATGGGGGCCGACGATCCTTCTAAAAATGAGGATTTAAGACATTACCTGGAAGCGAAAAAAGAAGCCGATGAATATCTTAGAGAAAGCGGACTTGCTTACACTATTGTGCGCCCAGGAGCATTGACAGATGATCTTGGTCTTGCCAAAGTAAAAGTAGCTAAAGGCTCACTTAACGAAAGAGGAGAGATCTCCAGAGATGATGTGGCATTTATTCTTGTAATGTCCCTTGCAGATCCACTGGTTAAAAATGTGACTTTTGAAGCTATTGAAGGGGAAGAATCCATCAAGGCTGCCTTAATCGAAATAAGTGGATTAGGATAGAACAAAAGAATAAAAAAATAAAAAAGCCATGCAGATCTGCATGGCTTTTTTGTTTAATGAAGTTTAAGTGCCTTCGACTGCGCTCAGGCTGACATTGAACTTAAACTTTATTTTTTATCGAGGAACACCTTATCCACAGGTTCCCAAAGTTCTATCTTATTTCCCTCAGGATCCATGATCCAGCCAAACTTTCCATAATCGTAAGTTTCCATTTCACCAACAACCTGTACCCCTTCTTCCTTTAAGATCTTCAGCAGTTCTTCAAGGTTTTCCACCCTGAAGTTCATCATAAACTGCTTATCTGAAGGCTTGTAATAATCTGTATCCTCACTCATTGGGCTCCACTGGGTTGAGCAGTCATTTCCTTCTTTATCCTTCCACCAGAAGGTACAACCGTATTGATCTGTATCTAATCCCAGATGTTTGTTATACCACGTCTTTACATTATCAGGATCTTTTGCTTTAAAGAAAAATCCTCCTAAACCTGTTACCCTTTTTTTCATGACCTTCTATTTTTCATCACCCTGACCAAACTCAGCGATGATCTTATCTGCAATAACAGTTGCCAGACCCTCATGAGACTCTACCGTCCAACCTGCAACATGGGGGCTCAATAAAGTATGGGGCATAAACATTAATTCTCTTAAAGCTTCCGGAATAGGATCTGCTGCACTAATGGAAACGTTCTTCTTATTAGAGAAAAGGCTTTCAAAACTTGCCTTTTCATATTCAAGAACATCCAGTCCCGCTCCAAGCACTTTTTCTTCCTTTAATGCTTCCACAAGATCTGCAGTAACTACACTCTTACCCCTTGCGGTATTTATGAACCAGAATGGCTTTTTAAATTTACTGATAAATTCTTTATTGATCATTTGATGAGTTTCCTCGGTCCAGGGAGTATGCAGACTTACCACATCTGCCTTTTCAAAAAATTCGTCATAACTTACCTGGCGGGCATTATCATCGGCAATTCCAGCCTTGATATCATAGAAGATAACATCAACTTCGAAACCCCGAAGTTTTTTAGCGAATGCCTTACCCATATTTCCGTAGCCAATTAGACCAACGGTTTTACCATCAAGTTCCACTCCCCTGTTCTCTTCCCGGTGCCAGAGACCTTCACGCACTTCCTTGTCTGCCTTATTCAATCGATTAAAAAGGGATAAAAGCATCCCGAGCGCATGTTCTCCTACGGCATTTCTGTTCCCTTCAGGAGCCGAAAATAATTTTATTCCATGCTCTTCAGCATATTCAACATCTATACTTTCAAGACCTGCTCCCACACGGGCGATAAACTTCAGGTTTGGTGCCGCATCGATAAATTCACGGTCTATTTTATAGCGGCTTCTGATTACGATCCCATCGTATAAATGCTGATTTTCTAATGTTTCTTCTCTGGTTTGTTCGTAACCTTCAATATTATGGTGACCTGCCTCTTCCAGTTTTTTCATCAACGTTGGATGATTGGTATCAGCATGTAGAATGATCATTGTTATTTCTTTTTCAGATTAATATAAAAATAGTGATTTCCGTTAATGCATTTCCCAATGAAAAACGAACCTACAAAGATAAAGAATGATATTCAGCACCCGAAAAATAGGGAGGGTTTTCTAAAAACCGAGTATGGTTTTAGCAAGATAGAAGAATACAAATATTCCGAAGATATCGTTACTGGTTGTAATAAAAGGACCTGTAGCTATAGCCGGATCGATCCCCTGTTTATCCAAGATAATAGGCACAAAAGTTCCTATTAAGGCAGCAATGATTATTACTACCATTAAGGCAAGGGCAATAGTAAAGCTTACGATCTGAGGTTGTCCTGCGATAAGACCGAACAGAATTACAAGGATACCTAAAACCAGTCCGTTTATGAGCGTTAGACCAATCTCCTTTATAAGACGGTTAAAAAGGCTTCCCCTAAGATTATCATTTGCCAGACCCTGCACGATGATCGCGCTGGATTGTACCCCAACATTTCCCGCCATCGCGGCAATTAATGGAGTAAAAAAGAAGAGTTCCACATAATTAGCCAGTGCCTCTTCAAAGCCTTTCATAACATAAACGGCCCCAAGACCACCAAAAAGACCCAGAATTAACCAGGGTAAACGTGCACGGGTTAACCTCCAAATACTATCATCTGCCTCTACATCTTCAGAGATACCGGCAGCCATCTGGTAATCCTTTTCAGCTTCTTCTTTTATAAAGTCTACAATATCATCGATGGTAATACGCCCAACCAAACGGTTCATTTCATCTACAACGGGAATTGCCTCCAGGTCATATTTCTGCATAATACGGGCAACTTCCTCTCCATCTGTGTGCACATTCACATAATCCACGCTAGGAATATAGATGTCGCTAATATTAGCATCGCTGGAAGCCGTTAGCAGATCTTTTAAAGATAACCTTCCTTTAAGCTTATTCTTATCGTCTACCACATATATAGAATGCACTCTGGTAACGTTTTCAGCCTGCTTACGCATTTCGGCCATACAACCGGTTACACTCCAGTTTTCAGATACTTTCACCAGCTCTTTTGCCATAAGACCACCGGCAGAATTCTCATCATACCGCAAAAGTTCCACGATATCATCTGCATGCTGCTCATCACTGATCTCAGATATTACATCCTGTTGTAGTTCAAGGGAAAGTTCAGAGATGATATCGGCCGCATCATCGGTATCCATTTCATTAAGCTCATCAGCGATCTCTTTGGGAGAAAGAGTTTCCAGGATACGTTCCCGGCGATCTTCTTCCAGCTCCATAAGAGCCTCTGCTGTTTGCTCACTGTTTAGAAGCTTAACTATATAAGTAGCTTCCTCAATATCAAGTTCGGTAAGAATTTCGGCAATATCAGCATGGTGCACCTCCTCAAGGTGCAGCAATATTTCCTCATCTTTCTTTTCTTCGATGAGGTACTTTATCTTCTCAATTAATTCTTCACTTACCTGAAATTGCATGCGGCTCAATCTTTTGTGTCAGTTCAATAAACTGCTGGAAACTGAGTTGTTCCGGCCTAAGGCCAAATATAGCATCTTCCCTCAAATTATCAGGAAGATTAAGAATTTTTAAACTATTCCGAAGGGTTTTTCTACGCTGGTTAAAGGCAGTTTTTACTACCCTGAAGAATAGCTTTTCATCACATGGCAGCGTGAAATTCTCTTTCCTTTTCAACCTTAAAACGCCGCTATCTACTTTTGGTGGTGGATTGAATACTGAAGGCGGAACGGTAAAAAGGTATTCAGCTTCAAAAAATGCCTGGGTAAGTACACTCAATATCCCGTAGGTTTTATTCCCCTCTTTTTCACAGATCCTTTTAGCAACCTCCTTCTGGAACATTCCTGAAAATTCCGGGATCTTATCTCTCATTTCAAGCACCTTAAAAACGATCTGGGTTGAAATATTATATGGAAAGTTCCCGATGATTGCAAACTGCTCATCCCTGAAGATCTCTCCCAGGTCATGCTTGAGAAAGTCCTTTTCATGGATCCTTCCGCGTAAGTGCAGATAATGACTTTCCAGGTATTCCACGCTTTCGCTGTCTATCTCTATCACATGAACTTCAGTGTCCTTTTCCAAAAGATATTTGGTAAGAACCCCCATTCCGGGACCAATTTCCAATACTTTCTCATAACCTTCATAGCTAAGGGTATCTGCTATCTTGGAAGCAATATTCTCATCGGTTAGAAAATGCTGACCCAGATGCTTTTTTGCCCTGACATCATGGTCATCTTTACGGGCAGGTTTATTAAATGAAGGTTTATACTTTTTCATATTGATATTTAATGAAGTGATTTGAACGGAATAATTTCCATTTCGGTTAAGAAGAACCTCCGTTTAAGATTTGAATCTTCAGAATGAAGAAATTGTTCAATTATTGTTCGGTAATAACTTCTAGTTCTGTTCTGAAGGCTACGAACTTACCTTCAAAAGGCTTGGACTTCGAACGCATTTCAGTGGCATTCTCAGAATAATATCGCTCGAGCATTTCCTTACTCTCGGTCGTATATTGGACTGAATATGTGATCCCGCCCATTGGCTCCTGGACCATAACCTTTGTCATTAAAGCTTTCTGAAATTTCTTTGTATCAAGCATATCGGGGATATGCTCTTCTTTCATCCATTTTATCCATTTATCATGAATATCTTCCTGAACGTTTATGGTTACGTTGTATATGATCATTTCAAAAATTTAAATTTCGGAATTACTCTATGGTATCTCCTCGAAGCAACCGGTACTTTTTCCTGGCTTCTACAAAATAGATACTGTCTGCAAAGTTAAAGATAATTTGCTCGTAAAAGCCTTTAGCCTTTTCCGGATCCTGAAGTTCGTTCGCATAGAGCTCTGCGAGATAATAATGAGCATTATCAGCTAGGATATCTTCTCCAAATGAATTAATTATTGCCAGGTAATTTCTTTCCGCTTTCTTAAAATCCCTTTCTTCTTCATATAATCTTGCCTGGCTAAATAAAGCTTCGTCTTCAATCTTTTCTCCCTTATGATTTATCAAAATAGAATCTAAAGCCTGTATAGCTTCCGGATTTCTCTTCTGAAAAGACAATAGATCTGCTTTGGCATATTTCTTTAAAGCAGTCTGGGTGGAATCTTCCAGGGAGTTATCACTAATTAGCAAACTTAGCTCCAGGGCATCATTTGCAATTAGTTGAGATGTTGAGGATTTTAAAAGATCGTGCTGAGTTGTGGCCCATTCAAAATCACCTTTGTAGTAACTCGTCTTAGCAACCTTAAAACGGGCATTTTGAGCCATTACATCATTTTTTATCAGATTCTGTATCTGGGAATAATAAATAAGGGCCTCATTAAATTTTTCCTGAACTACCAGAATATCGGCAAGCGCCATTTTTATTCTCGCGATCTCGAAATCTGAATTAACTGTCTCAGCTGTAGCTTTCAGTATTTCTATGGCTTCCTCTTTTCGGTCTAATTGAAAAGCCAGAAAATTAGCATAATCTATTTTAAGACTTATCGTTCCTTCAGATTGTGGATATTCAGCGATCAATGCTCTGAATTCGGTTTCCAACTCCTCATAGTCGGCTGGATTTGCGATTTCCAGTTCGAGATTCACTAAAAAATGTCTCGCCTGCAGATTAAATATTGGCGAAGGAGATTCTTCTATCGCATAGGTTATAATCTCTTTGGCAGATTGATAATCTTTGGCTTCCTTGGCTACGAAGGCAAGATTTAGAATTCCCTGAAGGTTATTTTCACCTCTTTTGTAGATCGCTCTTTCCTGAGCAAATGCCTTGCTAAAATCCTTTTGCTGAATAAATAACCAGCTCAGCATTTCATTATAAAGTAGAATGGGGTTTTCCTGTAATTTCTTGAGTAATAATTTTCTCAGAATGATATTTGGTTCTGCTTGCGCATCTTCTGTGATATAACGGTTAAACTCCCTGTTTGCCAAACCATAGAATTTCATGTCATCTTCTATCAGGTCGAGATAATTACTGAACATTTCCTCGATCTTTCCCTGTTCTCCATAAATGCGGGCAAGTTGAAGATTAAAGTTCCGGTCGGTATTCATCTCCATTGCCCTTTCATAGGCTTTGGCCGCGTAATCGAGGAGATTATATTGTTCAAATCCACGGGCGATCGCATAGGCATAATTAGGCCGGCCTTCTATAGATTGCAGTGCTTCTTCGTAAAATTGCTCAGCTCTTTGCTGGTTCTCCTGAAGTTCGAAATTATGGCCCAGTTCGATGAGTATCGAGGGATTATTCGCAGAACGGTTCATTCTTTCTACCAGCAATTTTTCTGCTTCCTCAAATTCTTCAAGTTGCTGATGAGAAGAAACCAATCCATTAAAAATTACAGGATTAGTAGGATTTTGTTCGTATAGCCTTTCGTAAACCTTAAGGGCTTTTTTGTATTCTCCCTGATCGAAAAAATTCTTTGCCAGCTGCTCGGTTTGAGCAAACAGTCCGCATCCGGCCATCAACCATAAAGCTATAAACAAAAAACAGCGCATATGTAAATATAAACATTTGCGCTGTTTTTTAATATGTTAGAGAAATTAATCTATCTTATCGAAACCACAGTAAGGCACGAGGACCTCAGGGATCTTAATACCATCTTCTGTCTGATAATTTTCCAGGATTCCGGCTAAAACTCTTGGCAGTGCCAGGGCACTTCCGTTAAGTGTATGTGCAAGCTCCTTCTTGTTCTCTTTATTCTTAAATCTAAGTTTCAATCTGTTCGCCTGGAAATTCTCGAAGTTAGAAACTGAACTTATCTCCAGCCATCGATCCTGAGCCGTAGAGAATACCTCGAAGTCGAAAGTTAGAGCAGAGGTAAATCCAAGGTCCCCACCACATAAACG
>CBDTXN010000136.1:0-7909 GCA_965364455.1 uncultured Flavobacteriaceae bacterium | reverse complement strand
TGTAATGCCGAAGAAGATTCCTCTGGATTGTTTCCAACCCACTCCATTATGTCTATTTCACCGGTTTCAGGCCATCCTACTTCATCAAAGTTAGCTCCAAGCATCCATATCGCCGGCCATGTACCGCCGCCTTCAGGCATTTTCGCTCTGGCTTCCACTCTTCCGTAGGTGAATTCAACCTTATCCTGGGTAGTGATTCTACCAGAAGTAAATTCAAATCCACTTTCAGCCTCTCTTCTGGCAGTTATTACAAGATTTCCGTCCTGTACGGTTACGTTTTCTTCCTTGTAGTACTGAACTTCATTGTTACCCCAACCGTCGGTACCATTTCCAATCTCATAGTTCCAGTTATCGGTATTAAGTGCATCACCATCAAATTCATCTGCCCAGATCTCATCGGTAAATTGACTTTGAAATTCTTCCTCTTCTTCACCTGAATCTGTAGTAAGTACAAACCACCAGTCAAATTCACTGTTTCCATCTGTGGTTCTTAAGATCATTTCGTTAGCAATTGAACGATCAAAGATCTGGTATCTATGGTCACCACCGGTATAATATCCTATAAATCCTATACCTGTAAGATTGATAGTTTCTGCCCCTCCGGGAGCCGAGATAGACCAGTTTTCGGTATAATCACCATATTCAAGGTTAAGTACGTCTGCACCGTCAACGGTACCTCCGCTACCTCCTAGCTGATCGATTAAACCAACTCTTCCGAATACAGTTCCATTGGTAACATGTGTAAAGGTTCCATCTTCATTAAAGATATACCTGTCATCATACATTCCTACATTTGCCTTTTCATTTGCTCCGGCACTATACCATTCAGCAGGTACAGTTCCTCCAACAGGCCCAAGTCCAAAGTGACCCGGCACAGCAGCTTTAACACGCCATTCTCTTGAACCATCACCAACTAATTTATCAATCAATTCTTTTGGTGGCTCATAGGTTACAAGTACTTCCACATCCACGATCGTAGAAGTGGCTGTACCTCCCGGACCGTAAGCTATAATATTCACTGTATAGATCTTAGTCCCGGTTTCTGAAAATTGATGAGTATAAGCACCACTTGAGGTAGTCGCTGTACTTCCGTTCTCGAAAACGTACTTATAGGTCATCGCTCCCTCGGCAGAGGCATTGAAGGTCACCTGACCACTACCATCTCCATTAGGCATATCCCCAGACTGACCTACAACTGTGGCATCTACCTGAAGATTAGTTGGAGCATCTATTTCTCCAATATCGTAATCGTCCTCTGCACAGGAAACGAATCCTGTACAAAGAGCTATTACAAATGTTAATTTTAAAAATATATTTTTCATTTTATTTCGTTTTAATTTCTAGTTATGGAAATAAATATTGTCAAGGTAAACATTCACTTCACCTACTGGTAAACCAGAATAAATGTATTGTGCAATGTTGGTCCTGTTCGTAAGATTTGGGAAATCTGATAATGGAATATCTAAACTAACCCATTCTCCCTGAGGCAGGTTTTCGAACACCACTTCATCCTCTGTAGTATCACCTCCATCAAAGCTTCCATCTGTTCCTACATCCACGAGTTTAACTCTGAAAGTACTGCCGTTCTCAATCCAAACATCGGTATGGAAATGAGTCATATTACTTGCATCTACCTGTTCTGCAACGGTTTCTATACCCACAAAATCAAGGTTAAAATAATGCTTGGTAAGTCTTCCGTCGAATTCAACCTCTTCATAATCTGAAGCAGACCAGTCTGTTCTCCAGGTGTCTACATTTACATCATCACCAAAATCACTGAATAACGAAATATATTCGGTATCACCAGTAGCAGCCTTCTGTATATCATCGATATAGAAGGTTCCTGAAGTACTTCCAGGGCCATCTACGAACATGGTCATCGTTGCATATTGCCCTGTTGGAACAAATGGTTCTCCTGCACCCTGATTACCATCAATATAACTTTTGATAGCATCTGTAGCGAAGTTAAAACTTAGTTCTTCCCATCCAGATCCGGTATGGTTAGCAGAAACTTCGGTTTGTCTCTCACCATTCACACCACCTTCAAATTTCAGTAAAACTGGAAGAGCAACATCTGACCAGAATTTCATAGTGATTGTCTTATTATCACCACTGAAGTCTACAGGTTCTCCAAGATTAAAGGCTAAACCTTCGTATGCAACTCCGGCATTAGTGATTGCACCCACCATAGAAGCTGAAGCATTCGCTCCTGATTCATCCGGGTTGGCAACCGTTTCGAATGAAGCTCCACCAAATACCCCTGGCGTATAATCTACGATATCGCTATCAAAGGTCATAGGTAGTTTTAATGGCTCCAGGGTAGTTGTTTGAATATTATCGAAATAATAAGTTTCTCCCGTACCTGGCGTTCCAAGATTAAAGAATAACACTATTCTTCCATAATCGATAGACTGATCCACCGCTGACATATCAAAAGTTAGAGTCTCCCATTGGTTGTCAACAGTAGTCACTGCCGTACTTTCAACAAAAATACCCGCATCATCAAGGTTTTCAATCTTAAAGGTCACCGGAGTTCCAGCAGTTGGAGACCAAACATCTACACTAATATATTTTTCGGTAGAGAAGTCTATAGGCCGATCTAATGCCGTTGTAGTTCCTGCCCAAGGTTGAGACCCAGCAGGCTTAGTATAAGCCGCAACTTTATCGCTTGTATTTCCTCCAGATGGATCTGGATTATCAATTACAGGATCTACAACCTCATCCGGTCCAAAATTAATGAAAGTGTAATTCTTCGTAGGAGATTCAAAGTCTATTGGCAGGAATAATGGATCCCTGATCTCGACAGTTTGAGTTAATTCTGTTGTTGCAGAACCTCCACTTAAAGCTACCACACGCACGTCATAATCACCTACACTATCATAAGTATGAGAAACTGTTTCCCCAATCATCATTGGAGTTGGCTCCTCATCATCAACATCACCAAAATACACTTCGAACATCGCAGCATACTCGGCTGTTGCAGATACATTTACAGTATAGTTATCATCTTCGGCTTTTGTGATAGTCACTTCAAGTCCTTCCGGAGCCCTGAAAGAAACAGTAAGATCCTGAGTTCCCTCAGCAGCTCTACCGTTAAGGTTTAGACCGGTAATTCCTACCTGGTAATCACCTTCAGCATATACGTGGTCTACAGATTCTCCGGGTTTAATTCCCGTAGCAACATCTGATCCATCACCAAAATCTATCGCAAAAGTATTAGCACTTTCTCCTTTCGGAGTGATGCTTACTAGACCGCTATTATCCTGAGTGATCTTAAAGCTAGCTCCAAGATTTGTAGGTTCTGAAAGATCACTTAAGTCTACCATCTGGTCATCATCGCTGGCACATCCAAAGATCAGGACGCTTAAGGCGATAAAAAAGACATGTTTAAATATTTTTCTCATAGTTCTTTTTTTTAGTATCCAGGATTTTGTTCCCAGTTTCCTTGAGAGAATTCAATCTCTTCCAACGGAATAGGGAAAATTTCGTTTTTATTAGGAGTAAACCCTTCTATTGCTCCATCTGCTCTGCCTGTTCTAACAAGATCAAAGAATCTGTGACCTTCACCAACAAGTTCCAATCTTCTCTCGGCGAAAATCGCATCGGTAAGAGCCGATCCTGAAGCATTAATATCATCTAATCCTGCTCTCTGACGTACTCTGTTAAGATAGGTCTGAGCCAGGTCATCATTAATTCCTCCTCTGTTCAAAGCCTCTGCAGCCATTAGCAATACATCTGCATATCTAATAGCGCGATAGTTATTTGGCTGAGTAAGGTTCGCATCACCAACGTTATCGTTCTTTCTAGGAAGATACTTACGGTTAAAATAACCGGTATGTTTATATCCTTCTATATAAGTCGCTCCGGTTTCTTCAGCCCAGGCCTCAATATCAAGAATAGAGTAATCTCTTCTAATATCGTCCTCATCGAATAGATTATACACTTCTTCTACAGGAACATTAAAACTAAATCCTGATTCAAAAACCGGACCGGTATAGTTTCTAATCCCCTGGAAACCTACAGCTACGTTACCTTCACTACATTGAAGACAATCAAATCCTGCTCCTTCTTCACCTGTATACTGCACTTCAAATACAGATTCTGCACTGTTCTCTCCAGCCTGTTCGAAAAGATTTGTATAATCTTCTTCTCCCTGGGTTCCGTAAAGGTGATATTGACCACTATTGATAAGGTCTCTTAGAACGTCTGCAGCAGCCTGGAATTTATCCTGATATAAATAGGCTTTTCCAAGTAATGCCTGAGCCGATCCCCTGGTAGCTCTACCTACCTGCGGAGCCGTATAATCCATATTATCTATCGCGAATTGCAGATCTGATTCGATCTGAGCATACACTTCACTTACCGGAGCTCTTGGGATAGATGTTTCTTCTCCCAATTGGAATCTTTCATCTCCCTTGATCGGAATTGGCCCAAACCACTTTACAAGTTCAAAGGTGAAGTAAGCACGTAGAAATCTTGCCTCAGCAATGATCCTGTTCTTCCCTTCAAAATCTGTCTTGTCCTTGAACTCAAGGATGTAATTTGCTCTTTGCACACCAGCAAAATTCCAGTCCCAAACATCATCAAGATTGTCATTCACTTCGGTATGCACCATTTCATCTACCTGTTGCCATCCAATAACATCGGTAGCACTTTCTCCACCACTTAAAGTGTTATCTGAAGCGATCTCGCCCAGGATAACATTTACATAAGTAGATTGAAGAATATCATAAGCTCCTACGAGAGCATTATAGTATTCCTGTTCAGAATTAAAATAATTTTCTGAATCTATAACATACTCTTCCGTATCATCGAGAAACTCTTCGCTACACCCTACAAGCATAACGACTCCCATGAACAAGTATATCTTTTTTAATATTGAATTCTTTATATCCATATGGCAATTTTTTTAGAAGTTAAGGTTTAAACCAAACATATAAGTTCTTGGAACCGGGTAGAAACCGTAATCTATACCTCCACCAATAGCATCCCCTGTAGCGGCAGATGGATCAAAACCTTTATAATCTGTGAACGTTACTAGGTTGTTAGCTGCAACATAAACTCTCACTTTATCTGCTCCAATTCTATCAAGAAAATCTCCTGGTAGTGTATAACCCACCTGGGCGTTTTGAATACGTACGTAAGACGCATCTTCTACATAAAAATCAGAGAATACACCGTTTGAAGTGGCTGCAGTTGTAAGCCTTGGAACTTCGTTGCTGGTTCCAGGACCTCTCCAACGCTCCAGGTAGTATGCATGCCTGTTCACATTTGGTTGATTTCTTTCATAATTCCTTACCATGTCATTTCCTAAAGAAGCATAGGTATATGCAGTAAAGTCGAAATTCTTGTAATTGAAATTAAGGCTAAGTCCCATTGTGAAATCCGGGATAGGATCTCCAATATTCGTACGGTCATCTGTATCGATAACTCCGTCGCCATTAATGTCAACATATCTGATATCTCCAGGTTGCGCAGCTGCACCTAACGCCGCTTGCGTAGGATGCGCATCTACTTCAGCCTGACTTTGGAAAAGTCCGTCTGTTTTATATCCGTAGAAATATCCTATAGGGAAACCTGCTTCCATTCTGGCTGGTTGTGGTTGCCCTACTCCAAAATTACCTCCAGGAAGGAATTCAGTACCATTTACCTCGGTAACTTCATTCTCTAAATAGGTAAAGTTATAGGCTACATTCATACGGAAATCATCAGAAAAAGTTTCCTTATAGTTAATGGCAAATTCAGCACCCTGGTTTCTGGTGGTACCGGCATTAATTGTTGGAGCTCCTGCTCCCGGTGCACCACCTCCAAAGATCCCTGATACGGGAATACCTGCTACAAGTAAATCTTTACGATCTTCTCTAAATACGTCTGCAGTAATATCAATTTTGTTTTGAAGAAGTCTTAAATCCAGACCAAAGTTGATCTTTTCAGCCTCTTCCCATCCTGAATTAGGATTGGCAAGCCTTCCAAGAGCTGTCCCGTTCACTAACTGACCATCTAGAACATAAGTCGCTTCTCCTGTAAGTGAGGAACGGTAGAATTCTGCTCCACCAGCCTCATCATTACCTAAGATACCATAACTACCTCTTAATTTCAAGAAGTTGAAAGTGTTAGAATCATACCAGTTCTCTTCCGAAATGATCCAACCAGCAGTGGCTGAAGGGAAATAACCTACACGGTTATCTGGATTAAATCTAGTAGAAGCATCCCTTCTAAGCATCCCTGATACCAGGTATCTTCCTTTAAAGTCATATTGAAGTCTGCCGAAGAAAGACAATTTTCTGATATCATAAACATAAGAGCTGTTATTAAGCCCGTCATTTGTTCCTGTAGTCAGGCTGATGTCAGCAAATTCATAAGAATTATTAGGAACATCATAACCGGTAGCATATAAACCATCTCCCCATTGTCTTATAACCGTCATACCTCCGGTAAAGGTTACATGATGATCTTCATTATATCTATCCTCATAAGTACCAAAAAGGTCATATGTATAAGAGTTATCATTAATTCTATTCTGATTAACCGTACTTCTAGGATTATTAAAAACCTTTCCAGGACCATAAACATCCGCGCCTATTTCTGGAAAGAACTCTTTAAAATCACTTTTAGAAAGGTTATAACCAATTCTTGAAGTGAAAACCAATTCTTCAATAGGTGTGAAATCAAGGCTAAAGTTTCCGTTTAGCTTATCAAGATTGTAGTCGTTAAAAGAGTTTTCTATCTGCGAAAGCGGGTTAATGATCTCATTACCCAGGCTACCAGTAAGATCCTGGTCGTTTAAGCCGAATGTAGGCGCAAAGTTCAAGGCATTAAACAATACCGAACCTAAACCGTTTTCATTGATAGATCTTCTTGCAATGTTAGTATAAGTAGCGTTTACCTGAACATCAAAATAATCGTTGATGTCTACACCTAAACTAACTCTGGCAGTATTACGTTTAAAACCGGATTTCTCCCCACCAACAATACCTTCCTGATCAAGGTTAGATCCTCCTATGGAATAAGTAACTCTTTCTCCACCACCAGTAACACTTAAATTGTGGTTAGAAATTGGAGCCTGCTTAAATACCGCGCTTTGGAAATCTGTTCCTTCTCCAAGTCCATTTACGTTTGAATATGGAAGTTCCTGACCTCCGTTCGCATAGCTTTCATTAAGAAGTAACGCGTATTCGGTGGCATTTAATAACGGAATTTCTCTGGAAGCTTCCTGTATACCATAATATGTTTGGTAAGTTACTTTTGGTGCTGTATTCTTCTTACCTGTTTTAGTTGTAACCAAAACCACACCGTTCGCACCTGCCACACCATATATGGCTGCCTGGGCATCCTTAAGAATAGATATCGACTCGATATCGTTAGGGTTTAAGGTATTAAGGTCACCTTGATATCCATCTATTAATACCAACGGACCGTTAACACTATTAGAAGCTACACCCCTAATATTAATATTGATATCAGCTCCAGGTGCTCCCGAAGAAGGAGTTACATTAACCCCGGCGGCAGTACCCTGTAAGGCCTGCTCTACTTTAATAGGTTGTAGCTCATCAATAGTTTGGTTGTCTACTACCGATACTGCACCGGTAACATCTTTTCTTTGCTGAGTACCATAACCAATAACTACCACTTCTTCAAGTGCCTCAGAATCGGTTTGTAATACTACATTAATGGTTTGCTGATCGTTAATAGTGATTTCCTGGGCTACGAAACCAACATAGCTAAATTCAAGAACATCTCCCGCAGAGAGATCTTCTATCATATAGTTACCATCAAAATCTGTGGTGGTACCACGAGACTCTCCTTTAACTATTACATTAACTCCCAATAATGGCATGTTGTTTTCATCAGTGACAGATCCGCTAACCGAAATCGATTGCGCATAAGCCCCAAAAAACCCGCTTAGAAA
>CBDTXN010000135.1:0-7928 GCA_965364455.1 uncultured Flavobacteriaceae bacterium | reverse complement strand
CTTCTTTAATATCAATTCCGTAAAGACCTTTACCCATTAATTTTGCCGATTTGATAGCACTTTTAAGGATAATTTCGGGTACTTTTTCAATAGGCAGGCAATCTGCATTCCCATCCTGGTCATCCTTTTTTTCAGCATCCCAGTTATAGATTTGCCAGTGCCCCTTGGCCATGTAATACCTGCAGGCATAAATAGGTTTCCCATCAAGAACTCCAATTCTCCAGTCATATTCTGAAGGTGAGAATTCCTGTGCTATTACCAATTCAGATTTTTTGAGCATACTATTTACAACCTCGTAGAACTCCTCCTCGGTCTCAGCTTTTTTCACCCCAAAAGAAAATGTTGAATCGGGAGATTTTAAAACTACGGGCAGGCCGGTCTTTTCCAAAACCGAAGATTTATTGTCTTTATGAACAATAATCGTTTTAGGTGTTGGGATTCCGGCATTCTCCAGGGCTTCAGCCATAAAAACCTTGTTACAGCACTTTAAGATGGCATCTGGATAATCTATGATCGCGATATCTTCCTGTTGAGCTTTCCTGGCAAAAGCATAAGCTTCGTTATTAACCTCCGTGCTCTGCCTGATGAATAAAGCATCAAACGCTGACAGTCTTGAAAGCTCATTAGGTGTTATAATTTCAGTATAGAATCCAAGCTTTTCAGCAAGCTCAGTAAATTTTTTCAATGCTGCAGGATTGCTCGGCGGAGCGACATCATTTGGCTGAACCAGGATTGCCAGGTCATAATCAAAAGATGTAGCCCGCGGAGTATCGTAACGTTTTTTAGAGAAATATTGTTCTGCAAAAATCAGCATACTTTCTTTATGCTCTTCAGGGATCTCAGATTCAGAAATAGCCTTGATGCTTTTAATATTCCAACGGGTAGTGAAATTGAATTTCACCCTTAAAAAAGGAATTTGAAAATGCCTGAAAAACATGGTGCTTAATTCCCTGTATTTTGCCGCAACGTTCTGGCCGAAGTATATGCTTAGCGTAAATTCCTGAGATTTAATATTCTTTAAAGATTGCTGAATTAGATCATCAAAATCTTCAGAAACTATTTTAACCAGTTTAGGTTCACCAAGATCTACCAGGTTCTTAACGGTAGGAATTGCTAAATGTCCCCTGGCTTCTGCCAAAAGTGAAACATAGTATCCTTTAGACTGGTAAGAATAGTCCTTACATAGGTTAAAGATCCTTGCCTTCCCCAGTTTAGAATACAGCGGATTAGTAAGGTAATCCCTGGAAGAAATGATCTTCACATGTTCTGAAGATATGGTCCAGGTCTCTGGTTTATTTACAACAATATATTTATTCATTCAACTGGAATAGTTTATCCAAATGTATATTAAAAAATAATCGAAAAATTAGATTTTAAGTATAGCTTAATAATAATTCTTAAATTCAATCTTTAATTCCTAAATCATATTGAAATGCGCGTTAATTTATTCGGAATCCTACTTTTTTCAACTCTTCTCAGCCTGAATGCTCAAACTTCCCAGGTAAATCTTATGGAAAAAGCCAAAAAAATTCATGCAGAAGCGATCACTATAGATACTCATAATGATATCAATGTAAAAAATTTCACAACAGATAAGAATTATACCATGAACCTGGACACCCAGGTTAACCTGCCAAAAATGGAAAAAGGTGGAATGGATGTAACCTGGTTGATCGTTTATACAGGACAGGACGATTTAGATGCTGAGGGTTACCAAAAAGCATATGAAAATGCCATTAGTAAATTTGATGCGATCCATCGTCTTACAGAGGAGATAGCTCCAGATAAAATAGGTTTGGCTACAAATTCATCGGAAGTACGAAAATTAGTAAAACAGGGAAAAAAAGTGGCCATGATAGGCGTAGAAAATGCTTATCCTATTGGGACCGACCTAAACAGAATCAAAGAATTCTACGACCGTGGAGCAAGATATATGTCCCTTTCCCACAACGGTCATAGCCAGTTTTGCGACTCTAATACTGGTGAGGAGAATGATGAATGGCTTTATAACGGACTTAGTGATCTTGGAAAAGAAGCCATTAAGGAAATGAATAAATATGGGATTATGATAGATGTATCTCATCCCAGCAAAGAAGCAATAAAAGAAATGTTCGAATATTCTAAAGCTCCATTAATTGCTTCTCATTCGTCTGCCAGAGCTTTATGCGATCATAGCCGTAACCTTGATGACGAGTTATTAGCACTTTTCAAGGAACATGGAGGAGTTGTACAAACCGTTGCATTTTCAGCTTACCTGAACACAGAAAAGAATAATGCCTTTGAGGCGTTTACCGATAAGATCTATAAGGATAAGGCAGAGGAAATGAACTTTAAGATCCTGGGAGACGATGAAATTAAGAAATTAGGTCAGGAGGAAGAAGACCTTTATTATGAGAATCTTGATAGGGTAAAGCTTGCTGCGAAGCCTGAATTGGAAAAAATAAAGAACCAAGTAAAGCCTGTAAGTGTTACAGACTTTGTAGATCATGTAGATTACCTGGTTAAAAAGATAGGTATAAACCATGTGGGTATAAGCTCAGATTTTGACGGCGGCGGAGGAATTGAAGGTTGGCAGGATGCATCTGAAACTCTCAATGTCACTGTTGAACTTGTAAAAAGAGGGTATACCGAAGAAGAAATCTTCAAACTATGGGGTGAAAATCTATTAAGGGTTATGGATGAAGTTCAGGCAGTAGCAGATAATATCCAGAAATCCTGATCACTTTAAAATTTCGACCTCAATGATATTAGGTGAACCACCCAGCCCTTCATTAGAGATAAACATCCGGCCCGATGGACTAAAACAGATTCCTTCGGGTTGTGAAAACTCTTCAGGATCCAGCAAATGCAATGATTTTATTTTTCCCGATTCCTCAAGAATGATGATTTTCTGAAATTCAGCATCAAGCACATAAACCTCTTTAGTAGATGGATGAAAAGCAAGATCTGATGGTCTTACCAGCTTCCTTGGGTTACCTGTTTTGAGCCTTGCAAATTCGGGATCATTGTACATGATCTTTAGTACAGGTTCAAAATTTAATTTCCTGGTCACTGGGTCAAAAGAATAAATTCCTTTGTAGTCCCCACTATTATCAAGATTACGGTCTTTTACCGCCAACCAAAGCGTACCATCATTTTTAGCAGCTAGTCCTTCTATATTATTACGGTATTCAAAATCAAGTTGAATTTCCTCTGCTTCCTCTTCCATTCCACTCAGGTCCTTTACATTGAAAAGCTTACCATTGCTTTCTGCCACCCAATATTCCCCATTCCTAAATGTAAGTGCTTCGTAATCTCCAGAATCACCAAATTTATATTGATCTACAACCTTTGAAGTTTTCAGGTCAAAAATATAAATGATACCATCCTCATCCTGCAGGCAGGCGATCCTGTCTTCATCTATCCAGTGTATACCTGAAACTTCCTCGAGCTCGTAAGGCAGTTCCCATTTTTTTACAATTTGGTAAGACTTGGTCGCATCATTAAAATCATAATCGGTCGATTCATAGATAGCATATATTATACCTGCAGTAACCAATACTCCGGTTATGATAATTACGGCCAATTTATTCATAGAAATATTTTTGTATTTAAAATTACATCAAAGCTCAGCCGACACAAAAAGATTAACAATACTTTGAATTTACTGCTACTCCAGCGATATTTTGATTAAGATCAGCTATTTAGTTATTAGTTAAAAATATGTTAAATCAGTACCTTTTATTACATAGTACTGTAACGGTTTATCTTTCTCGTCGTCTTTTAAATAGAAACAATCATCAAAATCATCAATTATGACAACTTTAGAAAGTAACACCAAGAACAGAAAATCTTTTATGAACACCGAAGCTAACGCAAGTTCTTTCAGTATTAAAAGTAGAAGAAGATTCGCTTAATATTCAGTTTATCATCAATCATCAAAAATCATCAATTATGACAACTTTAGAAAGTAACACCAAGAACAGAAAATCTTTTATGAACACCGAAGCTAACGCAAGTTCTTTCAGTATTAAAAGTAGAAGAAGATTCGCTTAAAAATCAGTTTATCATCAATCATCAAAATTCATCAATTATGACAACCTTAAAAAGTAACACCAAAAACAGAAATTCTTTTATGAATACGGAAGCTAACGCAAACGTTTTCGGTATTAAAAGTAGAAGAAGATTCGCTTAAAATTTAATTTATCATCAATCATCAAAATTCATCAATTATGACAACTTTAAAAAGTAACACCAAAAACAGAAATTCTTTCATGAATACGGAAGCTAATGCAAGTTCTTCCAGTATTTCAAGCAGAAGAAGATTTGCTTAAGAATTAGAAACATCATCAATCATCAAAAATCATCAATCAATCAATTCATCAATCATGAGAACTTTAGAAAGCGTCATCCAGGATTTAGACAGTTCCAGAGGAAGTGGGGTCTCCCATCGAAGACCCTTCCTTAATCTTAAAGATTCTGAAAGCAGTTTAAAATGGCACGATAGGAAATTTTGTGCCTGAACATTCATCAATTATTAATTCATAATGGCAGCAAGCTGATTCCCTATTCAAGGAAGACAAAAAATGTTGCTGAAATTAAAATTCTACCTAATGAAATGTTTCTTAACCTAGCCGGTATACGAAAGTTTACCGGCTATAATTTTTGGTTAAAAAAGCATTAAAATAAGCTTAAAATCCAAGTCTATAGATCAAACATTTGTTTATTTGCAGCCATTACCATGAACAAATGTTAGAAAGAATAAAAAGGAACCCTAAGCTTAAATGGGCTTTAATAGTTATACTTAGTCTTACCGCCCTGTTTTTCTTATTCTTTGGAAGCATCTATTTTGGCTTTTGGGGTAAGATCCCGAGTTCCCAAGAACTTACTGAACTAAAGCAAAACAAGGCTACCCAGGTCCTTGCCTCTAACGGTAAACTAATTGGTAAATTCTATGTTTTTGACAGACAGCCTATAGATTTTGGCCAATTTCCACAACATCTTATCGAAGCCCTTATCGCTACTGAAGATGCTCGTTTCTATGAGCACGACGGTATCGATAACCGTAGTCTTTTAAGGGTATTCTTTAAATCTATTCTTTTACAAGATGAATCTGCCGGTGGCGGAAGTACCATCACCCTTCAGTTGGCCAAGAATATTTATGGTCGCCGGGATTTTGGAATGTTGGGAATCGTAATCAATAAAATGCAGGAGGCTGTGATCGCTAAGCGCCTGGAAGACATCTACTCAAAAGATGAGATCATAGAACTCTATTTTAATACAGTTCCTTTTAGTGACAATACATACGGGATAGAAAGTGCCTCTTTAAAATTCTTTAATAAACACACCTCAGATCTAAGCCTGGAAGAAGCTGCTGTGCTGGTTGGAATGCTAAAAGCAAGTCATTATTACAATCCCAGGATCTTTCCTGAACGTAGCCGATTAAGACGTGATGTCGTTTTAATGCAAATGGCAAGGAATAATTACCTGAGCATGGATGAAGCCGAGGAAGCCAAAATGGAGCCGCTGGTTTTAGATTATAAAAGTTACAGTCATGATAAGGGAATAGCTCCATATTTTAGAGAGCAGGTAAGGAAAGATGTAAGTAATGTTCTGGATACTTTACGTAACAAAGATGGTCAGAAGTATAATATTTACCGTGATGGACTTATAGTACATACTACGCTTAATTTTGAAATGCAACGATTGGCTGAAGAAGCCATGCTGGAGCACATGGCCGATCTGCAAGCTCAGCACGAAAAGTCTTATGGTAATAATGCGCCATGGAATAAAAATAAACAGATCCTGAATGATGCGATAAAAAGATCTGGAAGGTATCAGTCACTGCAAAAAGAAGGGTTGAGTGAAGCAAAAATATTAAAGAAACTTGAGCAAAAGCATCCAACTGAATTATTCAGTTATGATGGAATGGAAACAAAGAATGTAAGTACTATTGATAGTATTTCGCATTATTTAAAATTTCTGAATTCCGGTTTGCTGGCGGTGAATCCTGAAAATGGCGGTGTTCAGGCCTGGGTTGGCGGTGTAGATTTCATGTTTTTTAAATACGACCATGTAGCCCAGAGTAAAAGACAGGTGGGTTCAACTTTTAAACCGTTTGTTTATACAACTGCCCTTGAGAATGGTATTGATCCCTGCTCCTACTTTTCTGTGAGGGAAGTCACTTACGAAGATGGATGGACTCCATCCAATTCTTCTTCTGAAGGTGATGACCCGAATATGAATTATAACCTGAAAACGGCCCTTAGCCGTTCCATGAACACAATTGCCGTTAAGGTTCTTATGGAAACAGGAATTGGGAATGTCATAAATCAAGCCCGCGCCATGGGAATAGAATCTGATCTTCCGGAAGTACCTTCAATAGCTTTAGGAACAGCGTCATTAAATGTAAGTGAGCTAACATCGGCCTATACGAGCTTTGTAAACCAGGGATATTATGCCAAGCCTTATTACATAACGAAAATCGAAGATGGCAACGGAAATCTTCTGGCTGAATTCAAACCGGTAGTATCACGACAGAAAGCTTTTTCTGAAGACACCAGAAAGATCATGTTAAATATGATGCAGGCTACCGTCAATGAAGGTACTGCTACGAGATTACGATACAAATATGGTCTGAATAACGATATCGCAGGAAAAACCGGAACCACCCAGGATAATAAAGATGGATGGTTTGTAGGGATCACTCCAGAACTGGTTTGTGTAACCTGGGTAGGTGCAGATGATCACCGCATTGGATTCAGAAATACTGGTATAGGCCAGGGAGCAAATTCTGCTTTACCTGTTTTCGGCAGATTAATGCAAAAAATGAATGCTGATCCTGAATTCAATAATATCACTAATGCCAGGTTTGAACCACTATCGGAAGAATTGGCCGAACTGATGGAATGTCCACCCCAGGAGCGGGACAACTTCTTAGAAAGATTATTTTCAGGTAAAAACAAGAATGACCGTAGCCGGGATAACAACAATAAAGAGAAAAAGAAAAAAGGTTTTTTCAAACGTCTTTTCGGAAAAAAGGATGATAATTAAAATTCCTTATTGATCTCCATCCTTAATCTTCGCGAATAGTCTTCTTCCAGCCAGTCTCTGTAATTTTTTGTACTCTTACTTATGCAATAAGAATATTGTCTTATTCTTGAAGAAATATCATCTTTAAGTTCTTTTGCCAGAATACGGGCATCAAAAACATCTTCACTGTTTTCCACGCACATCTTTACATGCTGTTCCATAGACCATTCTAATACAGTCTTGGACTTAAGTCCTTTTTTAATGACTTCATCATAAGCTTCCTCTACATCGAAAGTAACATCCTCGGTATTGGAGAATTGCTCACGAATTTCCGGAGGCATCTGGTATTGGAAATCTCTTTCTATCTCCTCATCGCTAAGCAGATTTTCAAAATAGAAATCTGGAGATCTAAAGATCTGTTTCCAGTCTACTGGTGTGCTCCAGTTTCCAAACCTGGCCATATTATTACCAAGATCTATCACATTGAATTCACTCTTATCCTTTAGAACACGAGAACCACGACCTATCATTTGAAAATAAAGAGTAAGTGACTTTGTAGCCCGGTTAAGAATTATGGTTTCTACCGTTGGCTCATCAAAACCTGTAGTTAGAATACTCACGGAAGTTACGATAGCATCGGGAGTATGTTTAAACCATTTCAGGATATCCTTACGATCCTGTTTGCTGGTAGTATTATCAAGATGCCTGATAGGCAATCCTGCATTCTTAAAAGTATGATACACCTCTACAGAAGTATTGATACCATTGTTGAATATAAGAGTCTTTTTCCCGCGGGATCTTTCATAATATGCAGTAAGTAATTTCTCCTGCATGCTATAATTTGAATATAGTTCTTCAGAAGACTTAACCGTATAATCCCCGTTCATCCCCACTTTAAGATTCGTAAGACCAACGTT
>CBDTXN010000134.1:0-7940 GCA_965364455.1 uncultured Flavobacteriaceae bacterium | reverse complement strand
TACTTGTAGAAGATGAAGAGATGGAAATTTCTGACCTTCGAGAGGCTGCAGTAGAATTTTTGGATAATGGTGGTGGAACTGGAGATGAAGCTTGTAGCTTCTGCCAGGGCGCTAAAGATCCTAGCTCTTCTGTGAACCCTCAAAAGGCTATTATTTCCCTGGTGAACAATAGGGGTACTGAGTATGGTACTTATATTGCAGTTCAAAATGAACTTGTGGCTGCTTATAATCAGTTAAGGGATCGTGAAGCACAGCGTATGTATGGAATGTCTTTTACTGAAATGGAAGACAATTACAATGATCCGCAATTCAATGGTGACAAAGATGCTCTTAAAGAGAAAATCGATGTGATCACAGATATGATCCCACAGAAATTATCTGAAGCCGAACCAACAAGCTAGAGCATTAACAAACGAAAACGACTTTAATTATGTCTAAATTTAAAAAGAAGAAATCTGGAGATTTGCCTGCAATTAGTACGGCATCTCTACCTGATATCGTTTTCATGCTCTTATTTTTCTTTATGGTTGCAACGGTGATGCGTCAAAACACCTTGATGATACAAAACAGGTTACCATTTGCAGATCAGGTTGAAAAACTTGATAAGAAAGATTTGATCATGTATATCTATGCCGGGAAACCGAGTAAGAGATATCAGGCTCAATATGGAACGGAAGCCCGAATTCAGTTGAATGATAAATTCGCTAGTGTTGAAGAAGTACAGCAGTTTATCTACTCTGAAAGAGAGTCTAAAAGAGAGGAGTTAATTCCTTATCTAACTACTGCTTTAAAGGTAGATCAAGAGACTAACATGGGGCTTGTTTCAGATATTAAACAAGAATTAAGAAAAGCCGAGGCGCTTAAGATCAACTACACAACAGTTGTAGGTGATGCCCGGCAAAATGTTGAATAATCTTTTCAATTTAATTATATAAAACATCCTGTTTGGGTAATCCAGACAGGATGTTTTTTTATATTTAAACTATAGATGAATCTGTTGATGAACCCTAATAAATTAATCCTTTTACTTCTGGTAATACTACCTTTCATTTCTTATTCGCAAGAGGAAGAGGATAGATATAAGATTCCCGATTCGGTTCCGTTTACCATTGATAGTTTGTATAGAGAGGATCAGTTTTATGCAGGTTTTCACTTTAACCTGGTTACCAATAGGCCATCAAATATCTCACAGGAAAGTTTTTCAGGAGGTCTTAATCTCGGATTCATTCGGGACTTCCCTTTAAATGAAAGAAGAAATATAGCCATTGGTGCGGGTTTAGGATGGTCTATAAATACTTATGGTCAGAATCTTTTTATAGGTAAGGAAAACGATGGCACTACTATTTTTGAATCACTGGATGGAGAGGTTAATTATAGTACTAATCGATTTACAACGCAGCTTATTGAGGCTCCAATCGAATTCAGGTGGAGAACTTCCACTTTCCAATCTTATAAATTCTGGAGGGTTTATGGAGGCGTTAGATTAGGTTATGTTTATAATTTCAAAAGCAGATACAGAGACGATAATCAGGAAATAATAATAAAAGACCCTTCTGAACTGGATCGCTTTCGAATTGGAGCTACTTTTACCTTCGGTTATAATACCTTTAATTTTCAATTTTACTACGCTTTAAATCCTTTCTTCAAGGATGCTACGGTAGATGCTGAAGCACTCGATCTTTCTACCCTAAAAATAGGTCTGACATTCTATATTCTGTAAACCAGAAACTGAACATCATTATTTGCGGTAAAAGCCCTGTAAGAAGGCCAAGAGCGAGTTCCCATTTCGTATGGGCCTTGTAGTAAAGGCGTGAAGAAGCACTAAGTCCGGTAGCGATTATTAAAAAGCTTATGGTATAAATAAAATATAGGTGGAAGTATACACAGAAGCCTATAATGAACATTAGAAGACCCGCTATGCCTACCATGTGAAGACTCACTTTTATATTGAACCAGGTGAAAATATATGCTATGACAGTAGAAATCAGAATTCCTGAGAAATAGTAAAATAGGGCAGGATAGTTATAGATGTTCAAAACCTGGTTAAGAACCATCAGGCTTAAAAGGATAAAAAAGAATAATGGCCATTTTCTCTCACTTACCTCGGTTAAAAAGATATTCTCTGCACGTCCTAAATTTTTCAGTAAAAAGTAGAATACTATCGGCATAACGATCGTGATAATGGATATGGCCAGTAACTTGGCTTTTATGATCTCTTCCGGGAAAAATCGGGGAGTAAACAGGAAATAGAATAAACTACCGGCAAAGGGCATCCATATTGGATGAAACAGGTAGGAGGCAAGCTTAAGTAATATGTTCATTAAATTTCTTTGCGTAATCTTGCCACAGGAATGTCTAATTGCTCCCTGTATTTGGCTACAGTCCTTCTGGCAATAGGATAACCTTTATCTTTTAGTACCTTGGCCAGTTTTTCATCTGTAAGTGGTTTTCTTTTATCCTCCTCTTCGATAGACATTTCGAGGATCTTTTTGATTTCCCTGGTGGAAACATCTTCTCCCTGATCATTTTTCATGGACTCAGAAAAGAACTCTTTGATTAATTTTGTGCCGTAAGGTGTGTCTACATATTTAGAATTTGCTACCCTGGAAACTGTAGAGACGTCCATTTCTATTTCATCTGCGATGTCTTTAAGGATCATAGGCCTAAGATTACGCTCATCTCCAGTAAGAAAATATTCCTTTTGATAGTTCATTATAGAGCTCATAGTCACCATCAGCGTTTGCTGTCTTTGCTTTATGGCTTCAATAAACCATTTAGCAGCATCGAGTTTCTGCTTGATGAACATCACTGCATCCTTCTGTGCTTTTGTTTTTTCTTTGGACTCTTTATAACCCTTAAGCATGTTATTATAGTCCCTGGAAATATGCATTTCCGGGGCATTTCTACCATTCAGGGATAATTGTAGCTCACCATCTTCGATCTTGATCGTGAAATCTGGGATCACATGTTCAACCATCCTGGTATTGCCGGAATATGCTCCACCAGGTTTCGGATTTAGATGCTCTATGACCTCTATGGCATCACGTAGCTCATCCTCAGTGATATCATGGCGGCTAAGTAATTTGGAATAATGTTTTTTGCTGAAATGGTCAAAAGAGCGCTCCATGATATCTTTGGCCAGTTCTACCTGTTTGGTCTGCTCTCTCCTGTTGAGTTGAATTAGAAGGCATTCTTCCAGGCTTCTCGCTCCGACTCCTGCAGGATCCAGTTTCTGCACTTTTTTAAGAACTTTTTCTACGGTTTCCTCATCGGTATAGATATTCTGGGTAAAAGCAAGGTCGTCTACTATATCCTGTACACTTCGTCGAATATATCCACTTTCGTCAACGCTACCCACAAGAAATTCAGCGATCTCCTCCTCGGTTTCTTCCAGTCTAACGGTACTAAGCTGAGTTTTTAAATGTTGCGTAAATGATGTACCTGCAGCATAAGGTACCTGCTTATCATCATCGTCTGGGCTATAATTATTTGCGTTTAAACGATAACTCGGTATTTCATCATCACTAAGATATTCATCAACATCGATCTCAGTTTCTATAGTTTCACTATCATAATCATCTTCAGCCGAATTTTCATTTCCCAGATCTTCGTACTCATCAATTCTCTCTTCCTTCCCATCTTCCAGTGCCGGATTTTCTTCCAGTTCCTGCTTGATTCTTTGTTCAAAAGCCTGGGTAGGCAATTGAATAAGTTTCATAAGCTGGATCTGCTGTGGAGATAGCTTTTGTGATAGTTTAAAATTTAATTGTTGCTTCAGCATAAAATTTTGCGTCTCTAACAAAAATAAGGAAAATACAAGCCATACCGGCTTTGGCATCGCCCTTGTTTGTGGTAAAATTTTGTTAAGAGATACGGTAATTATCAAGCACTCTGAACCTCTTCGGCAAGACTATGGTAAATGTCTTTTCCTTGTTTGTAGCAGGATGAGAAAAGCTGACTTTTCCTGAAAACAGAAATAGGTTTTTGTTTTGAAAATAACCCTTTTCTTCTTTGCCGTAAATTTTATCACCAACAATTGGGTAACCATTTTTATGTAAATGGATCCTTATCTGATGTGTTTTACCTGTTAACGGTTTTGCTTCTACCAGAGTATAAATTTCCTCCTGAATTTTAAAAAATTTAAGAGGTTTTATATTCGTAGATGCCGGTTTTCCATCAATCGGGGAATTTAACAATTTCTCTTTGAGCATTTTGCCATGAATAAGGGCAAAATAGGTTTTCAGGATTTCCTTATCGGCAAATTTCTTCTGAAGATCTGCCAGTGAGTTCTTGGTTTTGGCACATAGTAGTATCCCGGAGGTCGGGCTGTCTAACCTGTGAGCGGGCAAAGGGTGGGGAAGGGCATCAATATTCTTGGATGAATACAAATTATGAGGTAGGGCATTCTCGATCGTTCTGAAATAATTGCCGCTAGTGGGATAACCTGCAGGTTTGTTAATTACAGCAATGTTATCATCTTCGAAGAGTACTTCGAGGTCTAAATGGAATATCTTTTTTGGAGGAACTTCAGGTTGTAGAAGATCAATTTTCTGACCTTCTTCAATCCAGTCAGCAGTTGATCCTTTTTGGTTATTTATGAGAATGAGACCCTTTTTAATTGCTTTTTTTAAAGCGCTTCGGGATTTAATGGAAGTAAAAATAGAAACCGCATATTCCTGCAATCTTATTTTTTCAGAGATTGCAGGAACAGTATGGGTTTCTAATATTTTCAAGATCTAAAATTCTGCGTTCTGCGGAGTTCTTGGGAATGGGATCACATCACGAATGTTACCCATGCCGGTAGTAAACTGAACCAGTCTTTCAAAACCTAATCCAAATCCACTATGAACACAGGTTCCGAATTTACGGGTATCCAGATACCACCAGAGTTCTTCTTCCGGAATATTCAATTCACCCATTTTCTCTTTCAATACGTCAAGCCTTTCTTCACGCTGACTTCCTCCCACGATCTCGCCAATTCCAGGGAACAGGATATCCATGGCTCTTACCGTTTTTCCATCTTCATTCAGCCTCATATAGAAAGCTTTGATGCTGGCAGGATAATCAAATAATATCACCGGGCACTTAAAGTGTTTTTCAACAAGGTATCTCTCATGTTCACTTTGCAGATCTGCGCCCCATTCTTCAATAATATAATTGAATTTCTTTTTCTTGTTTGGCTTCGAGTTCTTAAGGATCTCAATCGCTTCGGTATAGCTTACACGCTTGAAATTATTATCAAGCACAAAGTTTAATTTTTCAAGAAGATTCATGTCGCTTCTTTCAGCCTTAGGTTTAAGCTTATCCTCGTTCTCCTGCCTTTGAGCAAGAAATTCCAGATCATCTTTACAATGTTCCAGGATGTACCTTAAAACATATTTAATGAAATCTTCGGCCAGATCCATATTTCCGTCAAGATCACAGAAAGCAACCTCGGGTTCGATCATCCAGAATTCCGCCAGGTGTCGGGAAGTATTAGAATTTTCAGCCCTGAACGTTGGACCAAATGTATATACCTGTCCAAGACCTAAGGCAAAAGTTTCGGCTTCAAGCTGTCCCGATACCGTCAGATTTGTTTCTTTTCCGAAGAAATCTTCCTTATAATTGATGCTTCCATCCTCATTCTTTGGAGGGTTTTTCATGTCCAGGTTGGTAACCTTGAACATTTCACCTGCACCTTCAGCATCACTTCCTGTAATTATAGGAGTGTTTACATAAAAGAAATTCCTGTCCTGGAAATATTTATGTACAGCAAAAGACAGTCTGCTTCTAACGCGCATTACTGCTCCAAAAGTATTGGTACGAACACGAAGATGAGCCTGCTCGCGCAGTTTCTCCATGCTGTGTTTCTTTGGTGATAGTATGGTTAATTTAACCTCCTCTGGATTTGCGTCTCCAAGGATTTCAAGATCGGTAACATCGATCTCTACACGCTGCTGACTTCCCTGACTCTCTTTTAAAGTTCCTTTTACAGAGATTGCCGCTCCAACGTTGATCCTTTTTATGAGGTCCTCATCGGTATTTTCAAAATCGATAACACATTGAAGGTTTTTTAAGGTTGAACCATCATTAATAGCTATGAATCTATTGCTCCTGAAAGAGCGTACCCAACCTTTAACATGGTGTTCCTGTAAAAACTGATCGCTTTCAAGTATTTCAGCGACTTTTGCTTGTATCATTTAGTTGAAATTTAGAAAAAACAAAGATAGTTTTTAGCCTGAAGCTTAGCAAGCAGGCTGTTTTATTAACATTTTTAATTCTTTTGATCCTCAGCTTTAAAATCATTCTCGTCTTCTTCAGTCTCGATGATTTTCATCGCCGGTTCCTTTAATACCTTTTTATTAGCAATACTTCTTTCAAGAGAAAGCAATAAAGATGGTAGTAATAAAAGGTTCGCCAGCATCGCAAATAATAAGGTTGCAGAAACCAGACCTCCTAGAGCTACCGTGCCTCCAAAACTACTTATCATGAATACTGAGAATCCGAAGAAGAGAACGATAGAAGTATAGAACATACTCACTCCTGTTTCCCTTAGTGCAGCATAAACTGAACGTTTTATCTTCCAGTTATGTGCCTTCAATTCCTGCCTGTACTTTGCCAGGAAATGAATTGTATCATCTACCGAAATACCAAAGGCTATACTAAAAACAAGGATCGTAGAAGGCTTAATTGGAACCCCAAGGAAGCCCATAACTCCTGCTGTAACAATTAATGGCAGTAAATTGGGGACTAGGGAGATGATGATCATTCTGAAACTCCTGAACATCCAGGCCATTAAAATGGCAATAAGTATGATCGCCAATCCTAGGGATATGATCAGGTTTCGCACCAGGTAATTTGTCCCCTTTTGAAACAAAAGCGCTTTACCGGTAATGGAAACATCATATCTATCTTCAGGAAAGATCTTTTTGATCTGTGGTAGAAGATCGTTTTCGATCTCTTCCATTTTCTCCGTACCTACATCTTTCATAAAGGTCGTGATGCGGGCATACTGACCGGTTGAGTCAACATAAGACTGCATGATACCTTCACTGGAAGACAGGCTTTTGGCGTAAGGCATTATAAAGTTACGCTCCTGGGAAGAAGGTAACTGGTAATATTTTGGATTTCCGTTGTAGTAAGCCTGTTTTGAATATTTTACCAATCTGTTTACCGAAAGCGGCTTTGATAATTCCGGGATTTCCTGAATAAAAATTTCGAGCTCGTCCATTCTTTTCAGGGTGGATAGCTTCATTACTCCCTTTGGCCTTTTGGTATCTATCAATATTTCTAAAGGCATCACCCCGTCAAACTCACTTTCGAAGAACTTTACATCCTTATAAAAGCTGGTGTTCTTGGGCATGTCTTCCAGGATGCTTCCTGAAATCTTAATGGTATAGATACCTATGATACTTGCAGCAAGTAAAGCAACAGAAGTAATGTAAATAGCGATCCTGTGGTTCCTTACCATGTTCTCCATCCAGGCCGTTAAACCACCAATCCATCTTTTAGTGAGATGTTTAAGGTGGCGATCTTTTGGTGGGTTCAAATAGCTGTAAATAATCGGAATGATCAACAAGCTTAAAACAAAAATTGCAATGATATTTATCGATGCAACTACACCAAACTCTCTTAGTAACTGGCTGTCGGTTAAAATAAAGGTTGCGAAACCAGAAGCCGTTGTTAGGTTGGTTAATAAAGTAGCATTACCAACTTTGGTGATCACTCTTTGCAGGGATTTGGCCTGGTTCCCGTGTTTCTTGATCTCCTGCTGGTATTTGTTAATTAGGAAGATACAGTTGGGAATTCCAATTACGATAATAAGCGGAGGTATAAGCGCAGTTAAGATCGTAATTTCATAATGCAGCAGGCCAATAACTCCGAAGGCCCACATTACTCCGATACATACGGTAACCATTGAAATGATGGTTGCACGGATGGACCTGAAGAAGAAAAAGAAG
>CBDTXN010000133.1:0-8047 GCA_965364455.1 uncultured Flavobacteriaceae bacterium | reverse complement strand
CCTACAGATTCTTTAATGATATCGTCTAAGTCAGTGAGATCGAGATTTGATAGGTCTGTAACTTTATTCCAGTATTCTTCACTGGCTATCAATCCATGTTTTAAGATTTCTGATAATCCGCTTCTCATTTCCTGGGCAGAAAGTGTTTCAAGAAATTCTGTATCGATCAAAACCATTTCCGGTTGGATAATTACACCAATCTGATTCTTCAGGTTTCCAAGATCTACACCTGTTTTTCCTCCAACTGAAGCATCAACCATTGCTAAGAGGGTAGTGGGTACATTTATAAACCGAATACCTCTTTTGAAAGTTGCAGCAACAAAGCCGCCTAGGTCTGTTACTACACCTCCTCCTAAATTGATCATCAAACTTTTTCTATCGGCTCCCAATTCAGAAAGTACATTCCAGACTCCCTCGCAGGTTTGGAGATTCTTATATTCTTCACCTGCCTCGATCTCAATAACTTCAGTAGGAACTTCTGTTTTAAGGTTTTGAAGAAATCTGGAAAGGCAGCATGAATGGGTATTGCTGTCTACCAAAATGAAAATCTTGGAAGGCATTTCTTTCTTTAAAAACCCATTAAGTTCTTTGTAGGCTTTTTCAGCATAAAGTACAGGGTTAAGTGAAGCAGATAAATCATTCATTTTATTAGCATTTATGCGGGGGAAATTAAATAGAATTTATGAATTAAATCATCTTCAATAATTATATTTGCGCGGTTAACAACGAGAAATGATAAGAAAAAAGATATTCAATAATACTAAATCGGCCTTTAAATTAAAGTCTAATACAGAACTGGATAGAGCAATATTTTTATTCAGTATGATGAATTACTCATCTTTGGTAAAAGCTGGTTCTGCACTTACCAAATTGTCTTTAAAACTACACCTACCAGTAGAGACTCTTATCAAAAAGACAATTTTTGAACAATTTTGTGGGGGTGTTACAGAAAATGATTGCAAACCTGTAACCAGGGAGATGTATGATGAGAACCTTCACAGTATACTAGATTATTCTGTAGAAGGTAAAAAGACCGAGGAAGAATTTGATTCGGCTATGGAGAAAAAGCTGAGTTTAATTGAATATGCAAAAGATAGTGAAGAAGTTTCTTTTGCCATGTTTAAACCTACCGGAATCGGAAGGTTCGAGATCTGGGAAAAGGTAAGCGAGAAGATCAGCCTGACCGAGGAAGAAAAAGAAGAGTGGGAAAGAGTTCAGAAAAGAGTTGATACCTTATGTAGCCGTGCTTGTGAGTTAGGAGTGAGGCTGTATGCCGATGGAGAAGAGACCTGGATGCAAACTTCAGCTGATGAACTCATGGAAGAGATGATGAAAAAATACAATAAGGACGAAGTTCTTATTTTCAATACCCTGCAATGCTATAGATGGGACAGACTTGATTATTTAAAGGCTCTTCATGAGAGAGGAAAGGAAGAAGGATTTAAGGTTGGAGCCAAAATAGTTCGTGGTGCATATATGGAAAAGGAAAATGCCAGGGCTAAAAAGCTGGGGTATCCTTCACCTATTTGTGAAAGTAAAGAAGCTACAGATGTAAATTTCAACAGCGTACTTTCCTATTGCCTGAACCATTTAGAAGATATTTCTGTTTTTATTGGTACGCATAATGAAGTGAGCAGTTACCTGGCCCTTCAGATAATGGAAGATAAAGGGCTATCTTTAGATGATGAGAGAATCTGGTTCAGTCAGCTTTATGGTATGAGTGATCATATTAGTTACAATCTTGCTAAAAAAGGATATAATGCCGTGAAACTGGTTCCTTTTGGACCGGTTCGTGACGTCGTGCCTTATTTATTAAGGAGAGCACAGGAAAACACCTCTGTGAAAGGTCAAACCGGTAGAGAGCTTTCTCTATTAAGAGAAGAAAAGAAACGACGTAGGGGAGACGAGTCTACAAAACATCATCGTGAATAATTAAGGAATGCGCCGGATAGCGAAATATGTCTTTTATGATATTCTGGGTTGGAAGCTTGAGAATAATTTTGATCCGGAAATCAAGAAATGCATATTTATCGTTGCTCCTCATACAAGTTCTTATGACTTTTTGATTGGAATTCTGATCCGGAAGATCATGGATATCCAAATCAATTTTGTTGGAAAGAAAGAACTTTTTAAACCTCCATTTGGCTGGTATTTTAAAATGGTTGGGGGAGCACCCATAGATAGAAGTGGAAAAAAGAAAAAAGTGGATGCTATAGCTCAGATCTTTCGTGAAAAAGAGATATTCAGATTAGCGATGTCTCCGGAGGGAACCAGGCAAAAAACTGATAAGTGGAGGACCGGATTCTATTATATCGCTCTAAAAGCCGAAGTTCCAATAATCAGGGTTTCATTTGACTACGGTACTAAAAAAGTAAAAATCTCCGAGCCATACTGGCCAAACGGAGATTTTGATAAGGATTATACTGAGATCTTCAGTTATTATGATGGAGTTCAGGGGAAAGTCCCTGAGAATTTTTAATTATTCCTCTGCTTCTTCTGAAGCTTCCATGGTGTGATAAACATTTTGGACATCATCATCTTCCTCCAGTTTTTCCAATAATTTTTCTACGTCTGCAGTCTGTTCTTCATTTAAACTTTTAGTTACCTGGGGAATTCTTTCAAATCCTGAAGACACGATCTCAATTTCTCTGTTTTCAAGTTCTTTCTGTATCGCTCCAAAATTTTCGAAGGGAGCATAGATGTGGATACCGTCTTCATCTTCAAAAACCTCTTCAGCACCAAAGTCTATAAGTTCCAGTTCCAATTCTTCCGGGTCTATTCCTTCAGAATTAATCCTGAAATTACAAGTGTGGTCGAACATGAATTCAACTGAACCCGAAGTGCCAAGATTTCCGTCAGATTTATTAAAATGAGACCGAATATTTGCTACTGTACGGTTGTTGTTATCTGTAGCAGTTTCAACCAATACGGCAATACCATGAGGTGCGTAGCCTTCGAAAAGTACAATTTTGTAATCCCCCTGAGATTTATCTGAAGCGCGTTTAATGGCTCTTTCGATATTATCCTTCGGCATGTTAACACTTTTCGCGTTTTGGATCACAGCACGAAGTTTTGAGTTGGTGTCCGGATCTGGACCACCTTCTTTCACAGCCATTACAATATCCTTACCAATTCTGGTAAATGCTTTGGCCATGGCAGACCAACGTTTCATTTTTCTTGCTTTGCGGAATTCAAATGCTCTTCCCATGGTAGTTCAAAAAATTAGGTTCGGGCAAAAATATAAAAAAAGCTCCTAATATCCTTTGTAATATTAGGAGCAGGTAATTTTGTTTGAGATCGGGATTAGCCCGTGGCTTCTATTATATCTTCAATAGTTCTGGCTAGCTTAAAATCCTTTTCAGTAACTCCGTCGGCATCATGCGTAGAGAGTGAGATCTCGAGTTGATTGTAGACGTTGCCCCAATTGGGATGATGTTGCTGTGCCTCAGCTTCGAATGCTATGCGAGTCATCACGGTGAAAGCCTCTTTGAAATTTTCAAATTGAAAGGAGGTATGAATGGCTTGTTTTGCGTATGTCCATCCATCCAGGTCATTCAATTTATCGTGAATTTCGTCATCGGTTAATTTCTTCATTGCTTTAATCTTTTGGTTTCTCTTAAAGTTAGAAATTAAGCTTTGAAATAGCAGGAGATTAAGCTTCTTTATTATAAGATTAACAGCTAGTTGCTTGTGGAAGCCTCAATCACCTGGCTAATGGAAATATGAAGGTTTTTAGGTAGTTTGTTGTCTCTTGGGAGTACAGCCAGGAAACGGTCGTAATTGGAATCGTAAACATTCTTGAACAAGGGGTTTTCATAGCCTAACTCCAGACAGAGGTCGTTAATAAAGTCCCTTTGATGTATAAGATCTGAGCTTCCAAGATGAAATACGCCCTGACGGTTTCGATTTATTATGTAATGAATTTGCTGGGTGACCTTTAAAATCTCAGTCGCATTAATTACAACATTAGGAAAGACTTCCATGGGCTCCTCAAGGTCTAAAATTGTTTTGATTTGTTTAATCCTTGGAGATGACTGGCCAAAAACCATAGGTAGCCTTAGAATATTATATTGGTGATTTGGAAGTCTTAATAAGGCGTTTTCGATCTTGATCTTAAACCTTCCATAAACACTTAAGCTTAAAGTTTTATCGTATTCGTAAGAAGGAAAATTAGTAAAAGCATCAAAAACATTGGCTGAACTTATAAAGATCAGTTTTGAGTTGTACTTAATAAGGTGGTTGATGATCGAAAAATGGGTGGCGATCTGTACGTCAAAATCTCCCCGAAGTGAGGAAATAATTATATCTGGTCTTAGATTTTCGAGCAGGATCTCAATATTCTCAGTTTCCATATCAAAATGGTGAAACTGATGGTTGCTTTCGAAAAATTCATTGGCAGTATGGTAGGTGCCATGAGTATCAAAATAGGAGCATAGCTCTTTATATAAGGCGTTGCCTATAAATCCGCTAGCTCCTAAAATGAGTATTCTTTTCAAATAAATCAGCCTTTATAGAAGGGCAATTTCACCTGAGTTGCAGGAACAACTTTTTTTCTTATCTGAATGGAAATTTTATTTCCAACTCCTGCGATCTCAGTTGGTACATATCCCAAACCAATACCTTTTTCAAGGGAAGGGGACATGGTGCCCGAAGTTACCTCTCCAATTTTCTTACCATTCTCGTCTACGATATCGTAACCCTGACGAGGAATTCCTCTTTCATCCAGTTCAAAAGCAACCAGTTTACGCTCTGGTCCGTTTTCCTTTTGCTTTTTAAGCTCTTCACTATTTATAAAGTCTTTCGTAAATTTTGTGATCCATCCCAGACCGGCCTCGATAGGTGAAGTAGTGTCATCGATGTCATTACCATAGAGGCAGTAACCCATTTCCAGACGTAAAGTATCTCTCGCCGCCAATCCAATTGGTTTGATGCCAAAATCTGCACCGGCCTTCATCACTGCCTCCCAGATCTGTTCAGCGTCTTCATTTTTAAAATAGATCTCGAATCCACCGCTTCCAGTATATCCTGTAGCCGAAACGATCACTTTGTCAACATCTGCAAAATTCCCCATCTCAAAAGTGTAGAACTTCATATTAGAAAGATCTATATCTGTAAGAGATTGCATTGCCTCAGCAGCTTTTGGTCCCTGAATAGCCAATAAGGACATTTCATCACTCATGTCTCTCATCGTAGCATCCATAGTGTTATGATGAGCGATCCAGTTCCAATCTTTTTCAATATTAGAGGCATTTACCACTAATAAGTACTTTTCAGACTCAATCCTGTAAATGATAAGGTCGTCAACAATTCCACCTTCCTCATTAGGCATACAGGAATATTGAGCTTTCCCGTCTACCAGTTTCGAAGCATCATTAGAACTTATCTTTTGAATTAATTCAAGAGCGTTTTCTCCAGAGATAAGAAATTCGCCCATGTGAGAAACATCAAAAACCCCGAGGTCTTTTCTTACTGTTTCGTGCTCGATATTAACTCCTTCATAAGAGACAGGCATATTATAGCCGGCGAAAGGAACCATTTTCGCGTTTAATTCTTTATGCTTTTCAGATAGGGCTATTTCTTTCATTATTCTCAAAAATTTGCGCAAATTTATTCAATTCGGGAAGAATACAATATTTATTTAGGCTTTTTATGGATTTATATTTATCATGAATACTTAAGTTTATAAGAGAATAGTTCAATAATTATATTTTCATGAAAATACTTAGTGCTGAGCAGCTTTCAGAAGCAGATAAAATCACGATAAAAAATCAAGGAATTTCTTCGGAAGAATTGATGGAGCGGGCAGCCACGCTTGTTTTTAATGAAATTCACAAAAGGCTTAATGGAGCGCCAATCCCGATTAAAATTTTCTGTGGTATTGGAAATAATGGAGGAGATGGTTTGGTGGTCGCAAGACATCTCATTCAGCATGGTTACCATGTAACGGTATATGTTGTGCATTATTCTGATAAAAGATCTGAAGATTTTCTGGCTAATTACGAAAAACTGAAAGAGGTAATCGATGACTGGCCAAAATTGATAAAAGATGAGCAACACATTCCCAATATAAGCACAGGAGATTTTGTAATTGATGCTATTTTTGGAATTGGACTTAACAGACCAATAGAAGGATGGGTAGCTAAATTGGTAAATTCCATTAATGAATCCCAGGCTTTTACTCTTGCCGTAGATATGCCTAGTGGTTTATTTTCAGATAAAACTCCGGGAAAGGACGCTGCGATCATCGAAGCAGATTTTACATTAAGCGTCCAGGCACCGAAACTTGTCTTTTCTCTTCCTGAAACCATGGATTTTGTAGGTGATCTGCAGATCCTGGATATAGGTCTGGATAAAGTTTATTTAGCAAATATTTCGACAGGCTATTATCTTATAGGGGATGAAGAGGCAGTGCAGATCTATAAACCCCGAAAGGCTAATACTCATAAAGGGGATTATGGTCATGCTTTAATAGTAGGAGGGAGCTATGGAAAAATTGGTAGTGTTCTTCTTACGGCCACAGCAGCTTTGAGAACTGGTAGCGGTTTATGTAGTCTTTATATCCCTAAATGTGGTTATAATATTGTGCAAACCGGTTTACCGGAAGCTATGGTAATGACAGATAAAGAAAATGAAATGCTAAGTTCCTATCCTAAAGATTTTGAAGCCGATGTTGTTTGCTTTGGGATGGGGGTGGGTACGGCTTCTAAAACAAAGGAAGCTCTCGAAAGCCTTTTAAATTCTGCGAATTCTCCGGTGGTAATAGATGCCGACGGACTTAATATTTTATCTAAACATAAACAACTTCTTGAACTCCTTCCCGAAAATTCAGTTTTAACCCCACATCCTGGAGAACTAAAGCGATTAATCGGTGATTGGAAAGATGATTTTGAGAAACTGGAATTAGTAAAGAATTTTAGTGCAAAATATAAAGTGATCGTAGTGGTGAAAGGGTCACATACATTTACCGTAAGTTCCGGCAATGTTTATGTAAATAATTCAGGGAATCCTGGGATGGCAACCGCTGGAAGCGGAGATGTGTTATCTGGCGTTATTACTTCACTTATAGGGCAATCTTATGAGCCACTACATGCAGCTGTCCTTGGAGTTTTTATTCACGGCAGATCTGGTGATATAGCAGCTTCAAAATTAGGTTACGAAGGAATCCTGGCTGGTGATATTGCGAGGAATATAGGTAAGGCAATAAACCAACTTTTTTCAGGAGAAGTAAACGATTCGGAAAAAAATTAAGAATTGTTGAAATAATTCTCATTTATAGTTCTATTTATTTGGAATCTTATTCCTGAAGTAAGATTTTTGCATTTCACAAAACAAATGGTAAAATGCACAGTCATCACTATATAAGTTCCGCAGTTTTAGACCTGGTAGAAATACAGGATATTATCAAGAATAAGAAAAAACTGGCTTTAAGTGATGAATCTAGGTTGAACATTCAGAAATCACGTGAATATCTTAACAATAAGATCAAAGGAAGCGATGCTCCTGTTTATGGAATAAACACGGGGTTTGGAGCTCTTTGCAACGTAAAGATCACTCCTGAAAAGTTAACTGAATTGCAGGAAAACCTGGTAAGATCTCATGCCTGCGGTACTGGAGATAAAGTGTCCAAACCTGTAATCAGGTTAATGATGCTTCTTAAGATCCAATCTTTAAGTTATGGAAATTCAGGTGTTGCTATAGAGACTGTAGATCGATTGGTCGAATTATATAACAATGATTTCTTACCGGTAATTTATGAACAGGGATCTTTAGGTGCTTCTGGAGACCTGGCTCCACTAGCTCATCTTGCCTTACCATTAATTGGGGATGGTGAAGTTTATTTTGAAGATTCAGTTATTTCAGGTGAAGAATTACTTAAGAAAATGAATTGGGAGCCGGTGAAATTACAAAGTAAGGAAGGACTTGCTTTACTTAACGGAACACAGTTTATGAGTGCCCATGGAGTTTATGCCTTATTGAAAGCATACAAGTTATCTTATATGGCCGACCTCATTGGCTCAATCTCGATAGACGCATTCGATTGTAACCT
>CBDTXN010000132.1:0-8169 GCA_965364455.1 uncultured Flavobacteriaceae bacterium | reverse complement strand
CGCGCGGGATGCCGGCCAGCGTGCACATGCGGTGGATCGAGCCGGTCCAGATCATAATAGATCATGTGATTAGAGGAATTGAAATTGCCAAAAGGAACAATCTTCCAGACAGAGTAATAGATTTTATAAGGACTCACCATGGGACAAGTACCGTCTATTATTTTTATAAAAAAGAAAAGGAAGCTAATGAGAATACTTCTCCCGAAGATTTTAGATACCCGGGACCAATTCCATTTAGCAAGGAAACAGCAATCCTTATGATGTGTGATAGTGTAGAGGCGGCAAGTAAAAGTTTAAAGGAGCCTACATCTGTTCTAATCGATAATTTCGTTGAGAAGATTATTAATAAGCAAATGGAGGAGGGACAATTCCTTAATTCCAATATTACTTTTAAAGAAATACAGATGGTGAAAAAAATTCTCAAGCGTAAGCTTAAGAATATTTACCACCTGCGTATTGAGTATCCTGAATAATGCTTAATGCACATTAAGGATTTTATGCTCTTTGTCGTTAAAGCTAAAACTTTCTCCTTCACCTTTTCCTTTCATTTCCTGATAAATTGGTGCATCTGTAGAAATGGCATAAACTGTAATTCCTTCATCTAAAACGATCTTGCCTAAGGCGGCAGAGATAAAATAATAGTTTTCTGTAGTTTCTACGATACTTCCGAAATCTATTTTTTCAGTATAATGATTTCGATCAATACGGCTAAGCTTTTCTTTCATAGTCCTGGAATTGTCGAGATACTCAGCATATTTTTCGAAGTCACCCAGTAATTGTCCTTTACTGTCATCTTCGTCATAATCTGTATGCGCATCGTTATTTTCCATGGATTCTCTTATTTGAGCCATTTCTTTCTCATACTTCTCTATCTGTCTGTTTACAGTGTCCAGACATTTATAGTATAATTCTTCTTTTCTACCTGACATGTTGTGTGTTTTTGACAATTAAATTTAAAATTAGTCAAGCTTGCTGTGCTTAGCGAATCTTTAGGAAATATTTAATATCATACTCTTAAAACAGGCTATAAGCTTATAAATAATTAAAATAAGTATATATACTTATAAATACTATTTATAAGCTTTAAAACTTATTTTGTATATTTGAATATGATTGCAGTAATTTCAGCCGATCTATTATCTTCATCAAGCTATCCAAAAGAATTGCTGGAGCAGGTCATATCCAGCCTGAATCGGGAGTTCAGACAGGTGAAAAAATCATCTGAATTAGATCCAGGATTCAAGATCTTTAGAGGGGATAGTTTCCAGGGAATTATTTATGATCCTTCCAAAGCTTTATTAATGGCTCTTAAATTTAAAACTGCCATCAATATGCTGCATTTAAAAGAAAGGGATACCAATAAAGCTTTTAAGCGTGAAGCAGACCTAAGGTTAGCCATTGGGATAGGTACTTATGATTTCAAAAGGGAATCTATAATGGAAGCAAATGGGGAGGCTTTTCAGTTTTCAGGAAGGACCTTAGATGATATGAAGAAGGAAAACAGGAAGTTAAAATTGATGACATCAAACTCGAATATTAATGATGAGTTCGATACTTCTTTTTATCTTTTCGATACTTTGGCAGATAAATGGAGTACAGCCTCAGCTGAAGTTATTTATTTTCTATTGCAGGGCTACAAGGAAACTGAAATTGCGAATGAATTGGATATAAGCCAATCAGCCGTAAATCAAAGAAAAAAAGCCGCCGGCTGGGATGCAATCGAAGCTTTACTATTACGTTATCAAAAGGTCATATCTGAACATTTCTCGAATGGAAAATAGCATACTTATATTTCTTCAATTAATATTAGCCCATGTAATAACAGACTTTGTAATACAACCTACGAAGTGGGTAAGGGACAAAAGAAGGAAGAAAGGAAAATCTGTTTATCTATATCTGCATTCGCTTATTGCAGGTTTATTGACTCTGATTTTTCTAATGAATATTGAGTACTGGTATATCGCGGTATTTATCAGCTTCACCCATTTCTTTACAGATCTCTGGAAATTGCAATTTAGCGAGGATACCTTGAAGATCTTTATATCAGACCAGTTGTTACATTTATTTGCGATAGTTCTCGCCTGGCTGTGGATTACTTCAAATTTTGATAGTATCATACCTTTTCTCTCAGATCTTTTAAGGTCCGAAACCGTAATGGCTATCCTTATAGGTTACCTGCTAATTATATTTCCTACAGGATTTCTAATTGGTAAAGCCACTAAAAGATGGCAGAACGAGGTAGAAGATGATCTTCGTAAAAACAGCCTGGATGCTGCAGGAAGATATATAGGAATTTTTGAAAGGATACTCGTCTTAACTTTTATAATAACCGCAAACTTTTCGGCAATAGGTTTTTTGATCGCAGCCAAATCTATTCTTCGCTTCAGCGATAAATCTGAAACCGGGGCAAGAAAACAAACGGAGTATGTGCTCATAGGGACTCTTATGAGCTTTACTGTCACTATTCTTATAGGGTTTCTAGTACGCCATGTCGCGTTCTAGAAGCTGGATATTACTCTGCAACCTTTCACGAACAATATTCATCATTCTCTTATTAAGCGCAGACGAGTTCTGAATATACCTTTCATATTCATCCAGGGTGAACTGGCCTATGATCATACCCTTTAAACTATTTCTGAATTTTATATCCCGCTGAATGGCATTGGCGATATAATCCATCCTCTTTTCAAGTTTAAGCTCATAGAACTTATTCTTGTGCTTCGTGATATAATTTCTGAATGCGGCTAGCAATAATTCATTCTGAAGTTTGGCTACAGGACGAAGAGTTTCATTTTGAAATCGCTCATCTTCACTCATGTTTTCAGTAATTCTTGCTGAAGGAATCTCAGGCCTGAGTTCCATTAGGTTAATATCTCTAGGATTCATGGCAAGTAATGTTTCTTAAATATAATTAATTATAAAGGCGCATTTACCGTGCCTTACTTAGACTTTTAAACCAGTTATAAACAACCATCGAGTTAAATCTGTCTTAATCGCCGCCTTAGCCTCTAAGCATCTTATTATATTTAAAAGAAAAGCTCAAGAATTAATTATATGATAGAATCAAGAAATCCTTATACCGGTGAACTGATCGAAAAATTTAAAGAACTCACCAAACCAGAAATTGAGAAGGCCCTGGAGAGTGCAGATTCCAGGTTTAAGGAGTGGAGAAAGACCAGTTTTAAAGAAAGAGCCGGTTTAATGAATAAGGCGGCCAAGGAGTTAAAAGATAATAAAGAAGAATATGCCCGGGATATTAGTCTTGAAATGGGTAAACCTATTAAACAGGCTATTTCTGAAATTGAAAAATGCGCCTGGGTGTGTGAATATTATGCTGAAAATGCTGAAAAGCATTTGTCGCGGAAAATGATTGGAACCGATGCTTCCAAAAGCTATGTTTCTTATGAACCTATTGGAGTGGTACTTGCAGTTATGCCCTGGAATTATCCATTCTGGCAGGTATTTAGATTTGCGGCACCTGCTTTAATGGCTGGTAACATAGGTATATTAAAGCACGCCAGTAATGTAATGCGCTCGGCAAATAATATTCAGAAGGTATTTGAAAGGGCTGGATTCCCAAAGTCCTGTTTTCAAAATTTAGTATTGAGTAGTAGTAAAATAGAAGATATTATAAAAGATAGGAGGGTGAAAGCTGTTACCCTAACCGGAAGTAAGCCGGCAGGTGCAGCAGTAGCTTCTACAGCCGGGAGTGAAATTAAAAAATCTGTACTCGAGTTAGGTGGTAGTAATGCACTTGTAGTTTTTAAGGATGCAAATATTTCTGAAAGCGTTAAGACCTGTGTGCAGGCCAGGTTTCAAAATACAGGTCAAAGTTGTATAGCAGGAAAGAGACTGATCCTGCACGAGAGTATTGCCGATGAATTTATAGAAGAATTCCTTATTCAGACCAGGGAATTGAAAAGTGGAGATCCTTTAGATGAAGATACTTTTATTGGAACCCTCGCCCGTGAAGATCTGGCTGAGGAATTGGAGAAGCAGGTAAAAGATTCTGTGAAAGCAGGTGCTAAGATTATTCTGGGAGGTAAAAGGGATCGTGCCTATATGGAGCCAACGATCTTAACCGGTGTAACTCCCGAGATGAGTATGTTCAAAGAAGAAACTTTTGGACCTGCCATAGGAATTACCACTTTTAAAAAAGACCAGGAAGCTATAGACCTGGTGAATTTATCAGATTTTGGTTTAGGGGTTTCGATCTTTACCGAAGACGGTGATTTTGCCGAGAAAATAGTTCCGGAATTTGAGGATGGAGCTGTTTTCGTCAATGAACTTGTAAAGAGTGACCCAAGATTACCTTTTGGAGGGACCAAGATATCAGGTTACGGAAGGGAGTTATCTGCAGATGGTATCCTGGAGTTTGTAAACAGGAAGACCGTTTACTTCAAGTAATAATATTTAAAAAGTAAAATAATTATGACACAAAAGAAGATCGCAGTAACCGTAGATAGTGTTGTTTTCTGTAAAGTAAATAATAAGTTCAAAGTGTTATTGATACAAAGAAATAATGAACCATTTAAGGATGAATGGGCATTGCCCGGAGGATTTGTTGAGGAAGGTGAAGATCTCGAGACTGCTGCAAAAAGAGAACTTGAAGAGGAGACCGGGGTAAAGATAGATTCAATGGAACAGGTAAAGGCTTTTGGTCAGCCGGGCCGGGATCCAAGAGGTCATACTATTTCCATCGCTTTTTTAAGCAGGATTTACTGTGAGGAAGATCTAAAGCCGTCTGATGATGCCAAGGCAGCCAAATGGTTTGAAATTGAAAAACTTCATGGAATGAAACTGGCCTTTGATCATGATGAGATCATAAATGTCGCTCAGCAATTTTTATAATCTCGATAGCAAGCCCTCAAAAAACTGAAAACTTCAAAAAAGCTTCGACCTAATTCAGAATTTGATAAATCTTCTTATGAGTTTTATAGGTTGGACTTTTCTATCTAAATTCGAATAAAAAAAATGAGATTTCATACTAGAAAATGGATAAAACCAGAGGATCTTAATCCTAATGGCACTCTCTTCGGTGGTCGATTATTAGAGTGGATAGATGAAGAATGTGCTTTGTATAGTATCGTACAGTTAGAAAATCCTAAAACGGTGACCAAGTACATGAGCGAGATAGATTTTAAAAGCTCAGCTCACCAGGGAGATATCGTAGAAATTGGAATAGAAGTTCAGAAATTCGGAACGGCATCACTGACTTTAAAATGTGAAGTCCGTAATAAGATGACCAGGGAATCTATTATTACTATAGATAAGATTGTAATGGTAGCATTAGATGAAGAGGGCAAACCAAAGGCTCACGGGAAGACCGAGATCGAATATGTAAAAGACCGGTTGAAATAATTCTTTTTTTCTGAATCTTAATCTTCGCTATCCCGATTAAATTTAACTGGAAAATCTTTTTCTCTACCGTACAACTTGATTTCCTGAATATCTGCAGGTAAGTAGAATCCTTTATCCATTAGTGCTTCTTTAACTCCACGTACAACATTTCCCTTGGTAATGGAAGCCTGCATTCTGAAATCTTTAGTATCTACCCAGAAAAACACCTTTAGGTTAACGGTGCTCGTGGCTAGTTCATCTTCTATTACAAAGCTTTTATGAATTTCGTCAGTTATTACGAAAGGCTCTTTTCTCAAGGCCTCCATAACCACTTGTTTTGCCTCATCAATATTATCCTCATAGGATAAACCAACGATAAAATCCCATCTGAAGAAACCATCCTCAGTATAGTTCGTCACTGGCTTGGTAAGCACATCACTATTTGGTATATAAACGTCTTTACCATCAAATGTTTTAAGTTTGGTATATCTGAATTCGAGCGCTTTTACCTTTCCGAAATTCTCGCCGACCTCTACGGTGTCATTTACATCGAAAGGTCTGTTAAAGGCTAAAATGATACCCGAAATAAAATTTTCCCCAATATCTTTAAATGCAAATCCTAAAACTACCGCACTTGCACCGGCAGCAGTTAATATCCCGGTCGCTATTCCTCCAAGTCCGGCCGCTTTTAAGGCCAGCATGATAGCTGTAATGATAATCAGGAACCTGATCGCTTTTCCCAAAAAACGGCTCATCAAAGGGTCTGAAGTCCTGGCAGAGATTCTCCGGGTAGTGAACCTCCCAATCCATATTCCCATCAGGACCCCTAGAATTATAATTAGAAGACCCAAGCCAATCCCGGGAAGCTGATCTATAAAATTATGATAGAAATTCTCGAATGATTCTGCTAAGTTGTCTTTAGATACCGGATTCTGCATTTTGAGGGTTTGCTTAAAATTAAAGATTCAAGCATTCAGAATGTCCTAATAAAATGTTAGTTTTTACTGATTACTGGAGCCATTTTGCCCTTTTTCAGCATTTTCCTTCTCTTCTTCCTGAATTTGTTCTCTAGCCTTTTTCACTTGTTCATCACTTGCCGGATCCGGTTTTTGCTCGTCAGCAAGTTCTGGCTGCAGGTATAATTCGGCATAGAAAGGAAAATGATCAGATTTGATGTCACTACCAACATCAATTTTCTTTACACGGAACTCTTCCGAAACAAAAATATGATCTAAAGACCATCTCATGATGAAACTCTTAGCGTTAAAGGTGTTATAAAAACTTCTTCCTTTCCTAACATCCAGTAATTCTCCAACGCTTTGAAACATGCTGGTAGTACTGGACCATGCAACATCATTAAAATCACCAATTACAATTACAGGGATATCAGAATCCCTAGATTCCAAAGCAGTTTTCATCATCTCAGCATCCCTGTCTGAAGAAGAAGGATTGTGCTGTGGCATTGGCGGAGTAGGGTGAATTGCATGTAATTGAATTTTGTCCCCAGATCTTAATTCTACTTCTGTATGGATAGAAGGAATACTATCGTCAACTACATATTTCACTTCTGGATCTATAAGTTTTAACTTAGAGTAAAGGATCATTCCGTAGGTGTTATCTAGCGGAACCTCAACCTTATAAGGGTAATCAGATCCCAGTCCGGAATATATTGCTTCATTCCATTTTGCATCAGTTTCGGTAAAAATAGCAACATCTGGATTTAACTTTTTCATTTCTTCGATCAAAAGGCCTTTCTCTTTATTTTTCTGAAGGACATTGGAAGTTAAAAGCATAAATCCGGTAGATTTATTTACCTCTTCAGTAGGTTCTCCAACATCATATGGAGCAAAAGGGGTATATGGATAGACCTTAGCAAACTGAAATATAAAACAGGCAACCAGTACGCCCATAAATAAATAATCCCTCCAGGATTTTATTTCGAATCTGAAAAAGTAAGCTGCAATGGCGGTAAGAGTTAGAAGTGTTAATTGTATATGCGGATAATCAAACATTCTAATCCACCAAAAATCGGCTGCGATCAGAGGGACAAGGGTGATAACAACTGCCAGGATACCGAAGCCCTGTAGGAATGGTTTTAATTTCATGAATAAGGTTTGGTTAGGATTCTAATTTCTCTCCCAGAAAATCGCGAATATCGTCACCTGATGGTGCTTCGAAAAGTTTCAGGTCAAAATAGGGAATAGCCGCTATTAAATGGTCAAAAATATCAGCTGAAATATACTCATAATTTTCCCAGCGTTTGTCTTTACTAAAACAAAGTATTTCTAAAGGAATACCGTTGGCAGTTGGAGCCAGGTGTCTTACTATGAGATACATCTCTTTATGCACGGCCGAGTGCTCTCGAAGATAAGAATCAGCATATTTTCTAAATACTCCCAGGTTGGTTTGATTTCGTCCGTTTATCAATAAACTCTTGTCTATATTATTACTTTCGTTGAATTTATCAATTTCAGCCTGACGGTTTTCCAGGTAAGGAGCAATAAGCTTTATTTCTTTAAGTCTTTCAATATCTTTAGGATTCAGGAATTTCACAGAATTCTGTTTGATCATTACAGATCTTTTAATTCTTCTTCCCGGTGATTCCTGCATCCCTCTCCAGTTCTGAAAAGAATCTGAAATTAGGCTGTAGGTTGGTATAGTGGTATAGGTATTATCCCAGTTCTGAACCCTAACTGTGGCGAGGTTGATCTCTGTAACCGTACCATCTGCACCATAGGTTTCAAAAGTAATCCAATCCCCAATTCTCACAATATCATTCACCGACACCTGGATAGAAGCAACCAATCCTAATATAGTATCCTTGAAAAT
>CBDTXN010000131.1:0-8214 GCA_965364455.1 uncultured Flavobacteriaceae bacterium | reverse complement strand
GATAAGCTGGCCAGAAAATATCTTTCAGAAGCTAAAAAGAACCTGGGAGATCCCACGGCCTTCTCCCTTTCCCTGGCGCGGTCTCTGCCTCCCTACCTTAAAGCGAAACTAACTATCCAGACCAGTGAGATGAGTAAGGAGAGGATAGAGGCGTTATTGAAGGAAAAAGGAGTGGACGATCAAACAAATTCAGATTTTATCTCCTTGTTGGAAAGCTGCGAATATGCGAGATATACTCCTGCATCATCAGACACTATGCAGCATGATTATGAAAAAGCGGTAAATGTAATTTCAACTCTTGATAAACAGCTATAATTATGAAAAAGTTGATCTTAATATGTAGTTTGTTTTTAGGCTTTGCGGGATTTGCTCAAAATGAAAAACTTTTCGAGGAAGCCAATACAGCTTACCAAAGCGGAGATTATCAAAATGCGATTGCCACCTATAAAGAGATCCTTGAGAATGGGGAGGCTTCGGCTGAATTATATTATAATCTTGGTAATGCTCACTACAAATTAAACGAGGTAGCTCCAAGCATATATTATTATGAAAAGGCTCTGCAGCTAGATCCAACCGATAAGGATATCAAGAATAATATAGAGTTTGCCAGAAATATGGCCATTGATGATATCGAGGCAATAGAGCAAACCGGGATGAATCAATGGGTGAATGGAGTTATTTCAATTTTCGATTTTTCAACCTGGGCAGTAATTGCCATCACTTTTTCTATTCTTTTTGTGGTGCTATTTCTATTATACTATTTCTCCTATACCCCGCTATACAAAAGATTATTGTTTGCCGGATCCATGCTATTTTTAGTTCTATGTATACTATCTGTAGTATTCGGATTTCAACAACAGTCCTATATTCAGGATAATCAATTTGCCATTATTTTCGCTGAAGAAATAGAAGTTCGAGATGAACCAAATTTACGCGGTGACGCGAGTTTTGAGCTTCATGAAGGTACTAAAGCGAGAGTTCTGGAGGACTATCAGGAATGGTCCAGGATCGAACTTTCCAATGGTGCACAGGGATGGGTTAGATCTAATGAATTGAAGAAGCTCTAGTTAAACTTGATGACAGTTTAACTATTAGATAGGTAAACTTTCAGCTATTTGGCAAAATTCTCTTATTTTTGAAGCTGTGAAGATTTTCTCATACATACTTGCATTTATATTCATTTCATTTCTGTTTACCCCTTCGGTAATCGCGTTGGTAGATAGAACAGTGGATATATCTATTGCCTATAATGTTAATGAGGAAGAGAGTTCTACGAAGAATCAGATAAATTTAGAATACACTCTTGAAGAAATGGACTCCAATTATGAGAGCATTCATTATCTTCAAACAAGGAAAGAAGACGGGCATTGGTATAAGGAAAACGGCTACCTTGTCTTTCTTTCGATCTCCTCTCCACCTCCCAAATTAGCATAATACAATTCCAATTGCTAGGAGACCAGTAGGTCTTTCCGGGATATTTTATGATCCCTGTTTTACTATTTAAAAATTCAAGATACAGGTTCTAAAGCCTGTAAAATCAAGTGTATTATGTTTAAACATCTTAATAAAGATTTTCCGGCAAGTATTGTCGTATTTTTTGTGGCCATTCCATTATGTCTTGGAATCGCTTTAGCCAGTGGGGCTCCATTATTTTCAGGTTTAATAGCCGGAATTATTGGAGGAATCGTGGTTGGAGCCATTAGTGGATCCAGCCTTGGGGTAAGCGGTCCTGCGGCCGGACTTGCCGCAATCGTTCTTGCTGCCATTACTAATTTAGGTTATGAGAATTTATTATTAGCCGTAGTAATTGGAGGTGTAATCCAGATTGGATTTGGACTGCTTAAGGCCGGGATCATTGGTTATTACTTTCCGAACTCTGTGATCAAGGGAATGCTTACCGGTATTGGTATTATCATTATTCTAAAGCAGATTCCTCACTTCTTTGGATATGATAATGATCCGCAGGGAGACTGGGCGTTCTTTCAGGTAGACGGTGAAAACACCTTTTCTGAAATATTTAATATGTTCAATAATATAAGCCCGGGAGCAACTCTTATTGCAATAATTGGTATGACCATTCTTATCTTATGGGAGGCTGTTTTATCTAAAAAAGGAAAATTCTTTAAATTAGTACAGGGACCATTAGTGGCCGTGGCTGCGGGGATTGTTTATTACTTAATAACGAAAGATTCTGAAACTTTTGCTATATCTCAGGATCATTTAGTTAATGTACCGGTACCGGATAGCTTCGATTCATTTGTTGGTCAGTTTACCTTGCCTTCATTTGAAATGATAGGTACACTGCAAATCTGGATCACAGGTTTTACCATTGCCCTTGTAGCAAGTTTAGAGACTTTACTATGTGTGGAAGCGACAGATAAACTGGATCCTCATAAAAGAACTACCCCTACTAACCGTGAATTATTCGCCCAGGGAACTGGTAACGTAATGTCTGGAATGATAGGTGGATTGCCGATCACACAGGTAATTGTAAGAAGTTCTGCAAATATTCAGTCTGGTGGGCAAACAAAAATGTCGGCTATCCTACACGGATTCCTTTTGTTGATTTCTGTTGTAATTATACCTAATGTTCTAAACTACATTCCACTTTCAGTATTGGCTGCCATTCTTTTCCTTGTAGGATATAAACTGGCAAAACCTGCGTTATTTAAGGAAATGTATATTAAAGGATGGAAACAATTCATTCCTTTTATGATCACCATCATAGGTATCGTATTTGGTGACCTTCTTATTGGTATAGGAATGGGTCTGGCCGTAGGAATCGTGGTGATCCTTATTAAGTCTTACCAAAACTCTTATTTCCTTCATATCGAGAAACAGGATGATGGGAATCATACGGTTAAAATGACCCTTGCTGAAGAGGTTACCTTTATCAATAAGGGAGCAATTATCAAAGAGCTAAACAAGCTTGAAAAGGATTCTTATTTAGTAATGGATGTAAGGAAAAGCAAATATCTGGATAACGATATTATTGAGATCCTTGATGATTTTAAAGTAAAGGCAGAGGAGAAGAATATAGATATCAAGGTGATCTCAGAAAGAGGGACCGTTGAGAATCCTGAGAGTTATCAGCAGTTCTTTGAATTGGAAAAAAAACCAGCTTAATTTAAACCAATATAAAATAAAATTATGATCAAAGATATTATAGATAAAGAGAAGCAATCTAAACTAAGTCCTGAAAACGTGTTGAACGACCTTCTGGACGGAAACAAAAGATTTACTGAAAATAAGATGCTGGAAAGAGATTATTCCAGTCAGATCCAGAAGACTAGTGGCGGGCAATGGCCTCAGGCTGTTGTTTTGGGATGCATAGATTCCCGTGTGCCACTGGAGACGATATTCGATCAGGGAGTTGGTGATATTTTCGCAGCAAGAGTTGCCGGAAATTTCGAAAATACAGACATCCTGGGAAGTATGGAATATTCCTGTAAAGTAGCCGGTAGTAAACTGGTTATGGTATTAGGTCATGAGGCTTGTGGAGCGGTAAAAGCTGCCTGCGATCATGTAGAACTGGGTAATATCACTCATTTGCTTAGCAATATTGAACCTGCTGTTGAAGCAACTAAAACTGATGGTGAGAGAAGTTCTAAAAATGATTCTTTTGTTGCCGGAGTTGTGGAGAACAACGTTAAAATGACCCTTGACAGAATCAGAGAGAAAAGTCCGATTCTTAAGGAGATGGAAGATAACGGAGAAATAAAAATGGTAGGCGGAGTATATTCCATATCAACTGGAAAAGTTAGCCTGCTATAGGAAGATTGTTTGAATAGATCCTTTTATCCGGAATTAAGCTTATGCTTGGTTCCGGATTTTTTATTTTAAGAGAATTCGTCCGGATCTTTAAGTAGGTCCCTTTCCTTAACCTGTTTGATGATAGATGGCAAAATAACCGGGGCAATTCCTTCAACGGGATTGTAGAGAATCGATTCTTTCAGGGTCTGCTCTTCGACTATTTCTATCCTTTCATTCGTAGCCTTAAAAAACATGATGATCACACTGGCTACAAAGGCAGATTTTATCAATCCGAAAACTCCTCCCAGAAGTTTGTTCACAATTCCAAGAGCTGCAAATCCGGCAACCTTGGTTAGCATTTTCCCCGCAAGCGATACCAGGAATACGATTAGTACAAAAGTGATGGCAAAACTCACGAGGTTTATATACTGTACTTTCCAGTTTACCTGAGCTTCAAGAAAATCTCCAATGAAATGGGAAAAATGGATAGCCCCGTAAATTCCGGCGACTATTCCAATGAGTGAAGCAAGCTCGGTTAAAAGTCCCCGAAAAAAGCCTCTTACCAAACCATAGAGTAGTACAAGGCTTAGGATAATATCTACAGTATTCATAAATCAAATATAATAATTATTAAATCTAGATGGTATCTTTGCACTATGGCAAGAGACGAACAATTAAAGGATAGATGGGATAATGTTCAGAAGAAACTTTCTGAACAGTTTGCAGACGGTGAATTAATGGAACTGGATGCTATAATTTACCTGATTGGAGTTCAGGAATTGGGACAACTTCATCGTAGATATAAAAAAGATCATAAGCTGGATTTGATGCACATAGCTATTTGCACCTTACTCGAACCTTATGGTTATTATGAATTCGATTTTTACGATGAGGATGGGTGGCCACACTTCAAGGTAAAAGAGCAATTACCCACTCTAAAGGCAGGAGAGCAATCTGTGTTAATGAAGGAGGCAATTGTGCAATATTTTATGGAAAAGGAATATATTTCGTAGATGAATTCGTTGTTGAATATAATTTCTTTTCCTCAGGATAGTGGTCCTATCTACCAGGAAACGCTGGCCGGAAGGTTGCCGGTAGAACCGTTCAATACATTCAGCAATATTTTCTTTTTACTCATCATTATACATTTTTCTCTAAAGGTGTATAAAGATTACAAAAATCATCGCTTTCTGGCGTGGTGCCTGCCCGTATTATTTCTTGGTTTTATAGGTGGAACTGTATATCATGCTACTCGTAGTCATGATATATGGATGTATATGGACTGGCTGCCCATAGTGATTCTTTGCCTTGCTGTTTCGATATATTATAGCATTAAATTGAACCTGAGTGCCATAAAAAGGGCCATTTTAATCTTAGTTGTGTTATTCCTGGTTTTTGGTATACAACTTATTCCCTTACCGCCGCATGTAAATACTTCGGTAGGTTACATTGCTACTGCTATAGGATTATTATTGCCAATTCTAACCTATTTCTATACTACTAAACTTTATCACTGGAGATATATCCTGATGGCTTTTTTAAGTTTTGGGTTTGCTATTAGTTTCAGGATCCTGGACAGGGTGGTTTACCTTATTCCTATGGGTACACACTGGCTATGGCACGCCTTTGGAGCATTATCTGTTTTTTTCCTCATCAAATATATCTACCTGGATAAACTGCCAGTACAAACTGTAAAAGGAGAATAGATATAATTGAATAAGCCTTTAAATTTGAAGGTTAAGGTTTAAATTTTATTAAATTTGCGCTTCCGAAACGAAATCACCTATGATCGATAAAATTAAAGGACATATCGCTGATGTTGAAAGCTTTAATGCTAAGACAAAAGACGAGATCGAAGCTTTCCGAATAAAATATCTTGGAAAAAAAGGTATTCTGAATGAATTCTTTGCTGAATTTAAAAATGTTCCGAATGAAGAAAAAAAAGAATTTGGACAGACTATAAATGAATTGAAAACCGCTGCTCAGGATAAAGTAAATAACTTAAAAGAGCAGTTGGAGAATAGTCAGGAAGAAAAAGGTGTTTACGGAGATCTTTCCAGGCCGGCCGAACCGGTGGAGATTGGTTCCCGTCATCCTATTTCTATCGTAAAGAACCAGATCACAGAGATATTTTCGAACATAGGCTTTAATGTATCTGAAGGACCGGAAATGGAAGACGACTGGCACAACTTTACTGCCTTAAACCTTCCGGAATATCACCCTGCCAGAGATATGCAGGATACATTCTTTATTCAAACCGATCCTGATATCCTGCTTAGAACCCATACTTCATCGGTTCAGGTTAGATATATGGAAGAAAATAAGCCCCCTATCAGGACGATCTCTCCCGGAAGAGTTTTTCGTAATGAAGCTATTTCAGCGAGATCTCACTGTATCTTTCACCAGGTAGAGGGATTGTATATAGATAAGGATGTTTCGTTTGCAGATATGAAGCAAACCATCCTTTATTTCACTAAGCAATTATTCGGAAAATCTAAGATTAGATTAAGACCTTCTTATTTCCCATTTACCGAACCAAGTGCTGAGGTGGATGTTTACTGGGGACTGGAAACCGAAACCGACTACAGGATCACCAAAGGAACCGGTTGGTTAGAAATTATGGGCTGCGGAATGGTAGATCCAAACGTATTGAGAAACTGTAATATAGATCCTCAGGAATATTCTGGCTTTGCCTTCGGAATGGGAATTGAAAGAATTGCCATGTTGTTATATCAAATAGAGGATATTCGTATGTTCTATGAAAATGATCTGCGTTTTCTGGAGCAGTTTAAATCTGCCTTGTAAATAATTCAGTTTGAAAAAGGATATTGAAATACCGGAAGTCAAGTCTGTTTACCGGGCCGCAGTTAAGGTCTTTAATGAAGAGTTCGAGGCTTATGAATGGAATGTCTATCTAATCAATGATTCGGCTAAGCCATTGGAAATGGTCCTAATTGTTTCTAAAGGATTCGATAAGAAAAGGGAAACCTCTTTAATGAGGCATAAGATTGAGGTATTACCATCTAAAAGCTTCGCGAAGGTAGAATATCTTCAGGATGAGGTTCTTCAGCTTAATAATGAATTCAAGGTAACTTATTTTGAAGATTCAAAAATGATGGAGAAGACTTTCCTGTTCAAACCAAATACTATTAAGGAAAGCGGCTTAAAGAAGATTCCAATAATTCCTGAAAAAGGAATCCTGGCCAAATAAGATCATATTACTAAAAATAAAAAAGCTTCCTGTTGCCGGGAAGCTTTTTTATTTAGTTTAAAAGTCGTCTTATTTTATCTTCTGGGAAACATCTGTGAATTCTCCAGTAATGTTAGCTTTATGATGGATCTTGGCTTTCCCAAGAACTTCAATAGAACTATTGTCTCCAAGGAACTCAAGAGTTGCTCCTTTACCAAGAACAAGGTCTCCTTCGATTATTACATTACCTTCAATCACCAGGTGTCCACCGTAAATAACCTTTACGTCACCTTCAGTGATCATTTCACCTCCCAGGTTAAATACACCGGCATAATTTACCTGAACGTCATTACGAACGTTTAGAGTTCCGCAGATATTCAATTGATCGCTCAATTCAATATTCTTAACATCTATCTCACCGTGGTAAGATTGTGGTTCATCTTCGATTACCATAAGCTTTGCTCCACCATCATAGTGTAGGTAAGTATCACAGTTGGCTAAAGCTCCCTGGAAATAACCAGGCTCATGCAATCTAAAGCCACCTTCTCCTTCCAACCCGGTTAGAGGTGGTTCATGGATCTTGTTTACATCGTGCTTCACTTCTTTAAGTGACTCCTGAAATTCATTGACCTCTTCAGGACTTTCAGAATTGATATCAGATTGACAAGAAGTGAATGCCATGGCTGCTATTAAGCCCAGGCTTAGGAATTGTGTTTTCATAAGATTGGTTAATTAGATTTGATAGAGTAAAAGTATAACTAAATTCTATAACTTTCATAATAAAACCGCTGAAAAGTTTAAAAGTCAGTTATTTAAAGGATAGAAAGTAGGAAAAAACCTATTTTTAATCTAGTTTGTCTACCAGTTTATTAAATACGGTCTTAGGATTCTTGCCTTCATATAAAATGGCGTATACCGCATTGATAATAGGGGTTTTAGCACCCTTCTCCTTATTAATCTTATATGCACTTTCAGTAGCATAGTAACCTTCGGCGATCATGCTCATTTCCATCTGGGCGCTCTTCACGGTATATCCTTTACCTATCATATTTCCGAACATACGGTTTCGGCTAAATACAGAATAGCCTGTTACCAGAAGGTCTCCTAAGTATGCAGAATCGTTTATATTCCTTTTCATTTTATGGACTTTCTTGATGAATTTCTTCATTTCCCTAATGGCGTTACTCATTAGAACGCTTTGAAAGTTGTCCCCATAACCCAATCCATGAGCGATACCGGCTGCAATAGCATAGATGTTTTTAAGTACAGCA
>CBDTXN010000130.1:0-8277 GCA_965364455.1 uncultured Flavobacteriaceae bacterium | reverse complement strand
CCTTCAATTCCCTCAAGGTTATATTTCTCCATGGCAACTAATACCCGCGGAGCGAAATCCCTGAAAGATGGACTTAGCTTTTCGTAACTTTTGGCCATTATTTTACTGGCAGAATATTTAAGCCCGTTATCAGATTCATTGAAAGTAACCTCAAGATCATCTAGATTTCTCTCATCATACCGGATAGGTATTCCGGTATCATTTATAATGCTGTAAGAAGACTCTTCTACACTTACCTTATAACCTCCCACAGGCCACCAATCAGGAAGAAATATGCTGTTTTTGGTTCTAACTCTGGAGGTATATTCAACCGTAAAGGGATATTCCCTGGGTGTATAATCAATATAACTAACACGGTTATCAGAAAACAATACAAAATCCTGGTAGTTGCTTTTTTCAGAAAAATCGCGCTTTTTAAATTTCTTGATCTCCTCACCTTTAGAGCTAAAAATTACAGCTTCCTGATCCAGGATGGGATGATCATCATCGAAATTCTCATAAGCTCTAATAAAGCTCTCACCAGATTCATTGAGGACGGTAACCACTCTGGTAGTGGAGATCTCCACATTATCGATGTTCTTGATCTCTATTTGAGTATCATGCTTACGAATAACGGCATCGGCGTTAATAAGCATATTAAGGTCTATATCTGAGACCTTATAAGTTTCCTGGCTATGTAGGGTAGAAAAAATGCCAAGGAAACAAACAATAAAAAAATTGCGCATTTCGGGGGCTGACTTAAAATATTTAGCGCAATATATAAAAAATTAACGTTTTTTAACTTTTGTTTTTAGAATCTAATAAGATAGTTACTGGCCCATCATTAATTAAACTAACTTTCATATCTCCTCCAAACTTCCCTGTACCTACTTCCTTTCCAAACTCCCTCTCAAAAGCATTTACAAATTTCTTATACATAGGTTCAGCAACCTCCGGTTTGGCTGCTTTCATATAACTGGGACGATTTCCTTTTTTAGTACTTGCATGAAGGGTAAATTGACTCACCACGATCGCATCACCATCAACACTTTTCAGAGACTCATTCATCACGTCATCCTCATCGTTGAAAATGCGCATGTTTATGATCTTTCTGCATAGCCAATCTATATCATCCTGATTATCTTCATCTTCAACACCTAAAAGGATAAGTAATCCCTGTTGCATTACGGCGCAAACCCTATGATCTACTGTTACCGATGCCTCTGAAACTCTTTGTATTACTGCGCGCATTTATTTTTGGTATTGATCTATTCTGTAATTATCGTCTTCTCCCTCCATAAGCTGCAAATAACTTTTATAACGTGACCAGGCGATCTCTCCAGATTCTAAAGCCTCTTTTACGGCACATTTTGGTTCATTCAGGTGAAGACAGTTGTGAAATTTACAATCCTGCTTGAGCTCGAAGAATTCAGGGAAATAATCGCCGATTTCTTCTTTTTCCATATCAACGACTCCAAAGCCTTTAATACCGGGAGTATCTATGATTCTGGCATCAAAACTAAGATCAAACATTTCTGCAAAGGTCGTGGTATGCTGCCCCTGACTATGTTGCCTGGATATTTCAGAAGTTTTAAGATCAAGACTGGGTTCTATTGCATTAATAAGGGTCGACTTCCCGGTTCCACTATGACCTGAGATCATACTGGTCTTACCGGTCATTTTTGCTTTCACCTTCTCTACATTCTTGCCATTTTTAGCTGAAATACCTATACATTCATAACCGGCCTTCCGGTACAATTCAGCTAAATATTTCACCTCAGCAAGCTCCTCTATAGAATATGTATCAACTTTATTGAATAATAAAACAGCAGTGATCTCATAAGCCTCCGCTGTTACCAGAAAACGATCTATAAATGCCGGTAAAGTAGGAGGGTTGTTTAAAGTGATCAAAAGAAAGACCTGGTCTATATTGGAAGCAATAATATGGGTTTGCTTAGAAAGATTGACCGACCGCCTAATTATGTAATTTTCACGATCGGTAATCTTTTTAATTACTCCTGTATTTGCTTCTACACCTTCTTCGAGGTCGAAGGATACCTTATCTCCAACCGCTACGGGATTGGTACTTTTAATCCCTTTAATCCTGAACTTCCCTTTTATCCTGCATTCATAAAATTCACCGTTCTCAGCTTTAACCTGATACCAGCTTCCTGTAGATTTATAAACCGTTCCCTGCATTTATGATAAGTTATTCATATTCCAATCCCATTATTTTGATTCCATGCAAATTTAGGGGAATAATTTCACAAGAACACTAATGAACAGTTAAGCCTTAAATTATACAATTCCATCAAGGATCTTCTGTTGGTGATTGATAGATTCCTGGTGAATAGCCTTAAACATTCTTAATACGAATTCTTCACTTAGCCCTTTAGATTCTCCTTCCAAAACCATCTTCCCAAGGATCTCGTTCCATCTTTTTGTTTGTAGGATAGCAACATTCTTGTCTTTCTTTACCTGTCCTATTTCTTCTGCAATTTTCATTCTTTTAGAAAGGATCTCCAGGATCTGGCTATCGGTAATGTCGATTTTTGATCTCAAGGTGTTTAATTTATTCTGAAACTCCTCACTGCCAGAAATTTCTTTTCTAACTTTTAAATCCTTCATGATCTGTATAAGTGTTTCCGGGGTTATTTGCTGCGCTGCATCACTCCATGCCTTATCTGGAGTATGGTGGGTTTCTACCATAAGTCCATCATAATTGAGATCGAGTGCAGTTTGACAAAGATCAAAAATGATATCTCTTCTACCTGCAATATGCGATGGATCAAGGATTAATGGAAGATCTGGAAATTTATTCTGCAATTCGATAGGGATCTGCCATTCCGGATTGTTCCTGTACCCGGTCTTTTCATAGGCTGAAAACCCCCTATGGATAACTCCCAGCTTATTAATATCTGCAGTATGCAATCTTTCTACTGCTCCTAACCATAAGGAAAGATCTGGATTTACAGGGTTTTTCACCAATACGATTTTATCTGTTCCTTTCAATGCTTCCGCGATCTCCTGAACGATAAATGGAGAAACAGTGGTCCTGGCACCAATCCAAAGAATATCGACATCATGTTTTAAAGCCAGGTCTACATGGTTTGGATTTGCCACCTCGGTAGTAGTAAGCATTCCGGTTTCTTCTTTTGCTTTTTGAAGCCATTTAAGTCCTAATGCACCTACGCCTTCAAAGTTCCCGGGTCTTGTCCTCGGTTTCCAGATTCCGGCTCTAAGCACGGTTGCATCACTGTCTTTTAACTGATGAGCGATAGTTAATACCTGTTCTTCTGTTTCGGCACTGCAAGGTCCTGCAATTACCAGTGGGTGAGATAATCCGAAATCATCCAACCATGTTCTGAGTTCTGTTTTATTTTCCATTGTCCACTATTTTTATTTCCTCGTTTTGATTTATTCCGTTTAGTACTTCTCTTATATGATTCGTTCTTTCCATTTCGCTGAAAACCTCCGCAAAATTGTCTTCTGCCATCAGTTTTCTGAAATGTTTCAAATTTGAAATATATTCATCCAGCGTTTCCATGACATTCTTTTTGTTCAGACTGAATATAGGAGTCCACATTGCCGGAGAACTTTTCGCCAATCTAACTGTGGAAGCGAACCCACTCCCTGCCAGGTCGAAAATATCTCTTTCATTCTTCTCTTTCTCCAAAACTGTTTTCCCCAGCATAAAAGAACTTATATGCGACAAATGAGAAACATATGCGATATGCCGGTCATGAGAAACCGGATCCATATAGCGAATCCTCATTCCGATAGCCGTAAAAATTTCCAAAGCTCTTTCCTGAAGTTTGAAAGCGGTTTTCTCCACCTCACAAATTATATTCGTCTTATTCCTGAATAACCCATGAATCGCCGCGGTAGGTCCTGAAAACTCCGTTCCAGAAATTGGATGTCCTGCAAGGAAGTTTCTCCTCTTCGGATGATCTGCGATCACTTTACATAAATGCTCTTTGGTAGAGCCAGCGTCGGTTACAACGCAATTATCATTCACCAGATCAAGGATTTTCGGTAATACTTCCATTGAAGCATCTACAGGAATGGCCAGGTAAACCAGATCTGCATTTACAAGATCTTCAAATTTGGCCTTTTTATCTATCAATCCAAGGTCCAGGGCCTTATCAAGATGCTCTTCACTTTCATCTATGCCATAGATCTCAACCTGCTCCAACACCGATTTAAGATCTAAAGCAAACGACCCGCCTATCAATCCTATTCCAATTACGAATACTTTCATCTTTTAATTCTTTTTAAAGCTTCCTCAATCACATCTTCATTAGCACAAAGTGAGAATCTTACATATCCCTCTCCCTGATCTCCAAAAATAAATCCCGGTGCTATAAATATGTCCTTATTATATAGCAGGTCATCTACAATATCTTCCGAGGTCTTACCTTCAGGTGCTTTAGCCCAGACAAAAAGGCCCACCTGATCTTCACTTACCTCACAGCCCAGTACTGAGATCAATTCCATTATTTTCTTTTTTCTATCTGAATATATCTTGTTCTGCTCATCAAACCAGGAACCAGATAACTTAAGAGCTTCAACTGCTCCGGCCTGCACTGGATAGAACATTCCACTATCCATATTCGATTTCACTTTCAGTACAGAATTGATATTTTTCTGACTACCGGTAAGCATCCCTACTCTCCAGCCGGCCATATTGAAACTTTTACTCATGGAATTCAATTCCATCACATAATCACTCAAACCGTCTTTTTGAAGTATACTTCTGGGTTCGTCATTCTGAATAAAACTGTAAGGATTATCATTAACCACCAATATTTCATGATTTTCTGCAAACTCTGTCAACTCCTTAAAGAAACTTTCAGGAGCGACGGTTCCGGTAGGCATATGCGGATAATTCACCCACATTAATTTCACCTTGCTAAGATCTTCAGAAGCAAGTTTTTTAAGATCAGGCAGCCAGTTATTCTCTGCCTTTAGATCATAATTACGCTCTTTGGCATCCAGCAATTTACTTACTGAACTATAGGTAGGATAACCGGGATTTGGAAGCAAAACCTCATCTCCAGGATTAAGGAAAGTCATGGAAATATGCATGATTCCCTCTTTACTTCCCATTAACGGCAGAATTTCAGTTTCAGGATCCAGATTTAGGTCATAGAATTTTTCATAGAATCCTGCGATCGCCTGCCTTAATTCTGGAATACCTTTATAAGGCTGGTATTGATGTGCCCCATTGGAAGAAAGGGCCGTATTCAAAGCTTCCACAACCTCTTTTGGTGGAGCAAGATCTGGACTACCGATTCCAAGATTTATTATAGGCCTCCCTTTTTTTCTCAATTCAGCAACTTCCCTAAGCTTCTTCGAAAAGTAGTATTCCTGAACTGTATCGAGTCTTTTTGCAGTTATCATACCAGATTATTTTTATAAATTCCTAAGACCTTCAATTCTTCAGTCATTAGTTTTAAAACGTCTATTGCTTTTTCAAGATCCTCAAACCTTTCAAAGATCACATCTACAAAAAATGAATATTTCCAGGGTTCTTCAATGATTGGAAGCGACTGGATCTTGGTCATATCCAGGTAGCAATCCCTCAAAATATTCAGAACTGAAACCAGGCTGCCTCTTTCACTTTTAAGATCGAACTTTAAGGATGCTTTATCCAGTTTCTCCCCATTAGGCTTCTGCCTTTCGGTCCCCAAAACAAGGAACCTGGTAGCATTACTTTTAATGGTGTGTATCTCCTTTGCCAGGATCTCTAACCCATACATTTCGGCTGCTGCAGGACTTGCCACTGCTGCGACTTTCATTTTTCCCTCTTGAGCGATCCTTTTGGCAGCTTCAGCAGTATCTGCATCTTCAATAAGTTTGATATGCGGATATTTCTTGAAGAACTCTTTGCACTGCAACAAGGCCATAGGATGGGAAAACACCTTTTTGATATCTTCTATCTTCTGCCCCTCCAGGGCCATTAAGTTCATATTTACCGGTGTATAATGCTCACCTATAACACTTAGATTGTATTCATTTATCAGAGCGTAATTCGGCAAAATTGAACCTGCAATACTATTTTCTATGGCCATTACCGCCTCGTTGGTTTCTTTAGCAGAAAGCTTGTGGGCAAGGTCATGAAAAGACATATGTTCCATCACCTCGATATCCTTATGATAGTAATCCATCGCCACCAGATGATGAAATGAACCTTTTATTCCCTGAATGCCTATTTTCTTGTTCATATAGGTACCAATAAAAAAAGTCCCGATCCTAGATCGAGACTTTTATATAATTTTATGTTTAGTTAATCATATAGCACTCCCGATCCTATCTCTGGTATAGAAATAAAAATAATAGAATGCGTTCCAGTTGATTAAGCGTGTCATTTCGAATATTAATGAATGACTAAAGTAGTCTTTAAATTTTATAATCAAAATATTTTGTCTTCTAAATTTTCAATTTTTTGATTTTCGGAATATTCCTGTCTATTTAATATGGAATACAATTTATACTCTATCAATTCCGTTGAAATTTTGAATTATTTTCAGTGATCTTCCTGACTAATTATTCCTAATTTTGAAAATCAGCTTATGTCTATAATAGTAAATAACATATCGAAACACTTTGGCAGTCAAAAGGCACTTGATGAAGTGAGTTTTGAAGTTTCCAGAGGAGAGATCGTTGGATTCTTAGGACCAAACGGTGCCGGGAAGTCAACATTGATGAAGATCCTCACCGGTTATCTTCAGGCCGATGCAGGATCTGCCAAGTTAAGCGGTTTTACTCTAAAAGATGGGATAGCCGAAATTCAAAAAGAGATAGGCTATCTGCCCGAACATAATCCTTTATATACTGAAATGTTTGTTAGGGAATACTTAGGATTCAATGCCTCGGTATATAAAATAGATAAAGCCCGGGTAGAAGAAGTCATTAAACTTACCGGTCTTACTCCTGAAGCTAATAAAAAAATAGACCAGCTTTCAAAAGGTTACCGTCAACGAGTTGGATTAGCAGCTGCTCTGTTGCATGACCCGGAGGTTCTAATCCTCGATGAGCCCACAACAGGACTTGATCCAAATCAACTGGTAGAAATAAGGACACTTATTAGAAATATTGGGAAAGAGCAAGAAGACGGCCAACCTGGAAAAACCGTTTTCCTTTCTACCCATATTATGCAGGAAGTGGAGGCTATCTGTGACCGCGTCATCATTATTAATAATGGTAAGATCGTGGCAGATAAAAAACTAAGGGATCTGCGGGATGAAAATGAACAGATCATCTTCGTGGAATTCGATTACCGTATAGAAGAAATTGCGCTTCAGGAAATTCCAAACCTGGTTTCAGCAAAAAATACCGGCGGATTTTCTTACGAATTGGTCTTTGATACAAAAAAAGATATGCGCCCGGCCGTTTTTGATTTCGCTCATGATAATGGATTGAAAACTCTTCAGCTGAACCAGAAAACGAAAAACCTGGAAAGCCTTTTTGCAGAATTGACCTCCTCCAGGAACAATCCCTAGAATTAGGATTTAATTCTATATTTCCTCAAAAAAACCATCGACATCTCCTGACTCCTGAATATTAAATCCCTGAATCATTGATTTTCTGAAAATTGTTATTTTAGGTTCGAGAATTCCAGTAATTCCGACTCATAATAGGTTTACAGCCTGCAAATAATGATCAAATGAAAAAATACAGGACGCTATCCTTCTTATTTCTCCTAGTCTTCATTTTGGTGGCTTATTTATTGGTCACCGGTTCTCCAGTCTTGACTTACGCCTTAGATGAGCAAGACCAAATACCTTTAGGTACTCCCATTACATGGATAGGGTTAATTTCCCTGCCTACGGCTGTTTACTTCGGAATTCAAAATCTTCGAAAACCAGAAAGCAACTTCTACAGGTTTTTGAACTGGATTTTAAAGATTACAATCTGCCTGGCCATTCTATGGGCTCCTATCTGTTATTTACTTGCCGGAAATCTATCCTATTCCTTTACAGAAAAAGCAGAATTCCAGGGCGGTCAACTTGCCATGAAAATATTCTGGATCTTTAGCTATGCCCTGGCAGTCATACCCATTCTGATCTTAATATTTCATTGGATGATCACCTTATTTAGGTCGATCAGAAATAAAAGAACCGCTTGATATTTTTGACTAAAAGATCTGAATAGAAAATCTCGGGATAGAGAAAATAATTATTCAAAAATCAGTTTACCTCTAAAATGCTCTTCCACATCTACTACAGGTGGCCTGTTTACTGAAATAATATCTCCGTAACTAAAGATATCTCCCTTCAAACTTTCCTGAGGATT
>CBDTXN010000129.1:0-8423 GCA_965364455.1 uncultured Flavobacteriaceae bacterium | reverse complement strand
GTCCTCGTGGTGTGGGAAAAACTACCTGCGCACGTATTCTTGCCAAAATGATAAATCAAAAAGAAACTCAGGATCCCGATGAAGATTTTGCATTCAATATTTTTGAGCTGGATGCGGCATCTAACAACTCGGTAGACGACATCAGGAATCTTATAGACCAGGTTCGAATTCCGCCACAAGTTGGGAACTATAAAGTGTATATCATCGATGAGGTGCACATGTTATCTCAGTCGGCCTTCAATGCATTTCTTAAAACCCTGGAAGAACCACCAAAACACGCCATCTTTATCCTGGCTACTACAGAAAAGCACAAGATAATCCCTACGATCCTTTCACGTTGCCAGATCTTCGATTTTAAGAGGATTACGGTAACCGATGCTAAGAATTATCTTGGTTACATTGCTGAACAGGAAGGTGTAAAAGCTGAAGATGACGCACTACATATTATCGCTCAGAAGGCTGACGGTGCCATGAGGGATGCACTGTCTATTTATGATCGGGTAGTAAGTTTTAGCGGAAATGATCTAACAAGACAGGCTGTTACAGAAAACCTGAATGTTCTGGACTACGACACCTATATGCAGGTGACAGACCTTATCCTGGAAAACAATATTCCACAACTCCTGGTAAAATTCAATGATATATTATCCAGCGGATTTGACGGGCACCATTTTATTGCTGGCCTGGCTTCTCACTTTAGGGATCTTATGGTTTGTAAAGACCAGAAGACGATCGCACTATTGGAAGTTGGTGACCAGACCAAGGCTAAATATTTTGAACAATCACAAAAAACCTCACATCAGTTCTTACTGGAAGCTATTGAGCTTGCGAACTCATGTGACTTAAAATACAAGACCAGCCATAATCAAAGACTTTTGGTTGAGCTTTGTTTAATGCAGCTTGCCTCGGTAACTTTTGATTCTCAAAAAAAAAAGTTTGAGCAAAAGATAGTTCCGGCTTCAAATTTCGAGCAGGAAGCCGTTAGCATTTCCAGTGAAAAAAGGGAACTGGTAAGGGAAAATGAGCATGACACCTCCTCCCCTGCTGAAGAAACCCATTTGCCGGAACCAAAGATTGCTACTGAAGGCTGTGCAAAAGAAGAGGAAAAAGAATATTTTTCTGAAGAAAGTCCCGCGGAAGATATAGCCTCTGAAACAGATCTTGAAACTCCGGAACCAACCATGGTCTCTGAAGATCCTGTAGATCTGAATGGATCTGATGATCTGCAAGCAAATTCAGCTAACAATGCCCAAGAAGGATCAGCTCCTTCCGAAAAAGTACAACAGGAAAATCAACCAGTTACTCCAGCTACTGAAACTATAGTTGCTGATGAACCCGTAAAAAAATCATTTCCGGATATTAAGCGCAAAAAGGTTTCCGGCTTATCTATTAAAAGTATAGGTAAGAAAAAGGAACTTGCCGAACAACAAAAGGCAAATATGCCTGTAGAAAAAGTAATGGATGATGATTTTACCGAGGAAGACCTGGTTAATGAATGGAAGAGCTACACAGAGAAGCTAAAAAGAAAAGGAGAAAAGATCCTTGCATCTATTTTTGAATCTCAAACACCCACCCTGCAAGGCAGGGAAATTCATCTTACATTTCCTAATGAAACGATGAAGATCGATCTGGAGAGAGAAGAGAATAGATTAATGACTTTTCTAAAAGCAAAACTCAGGAACACTCATATCAACCTCAATATTCATGTTGATGAAGTGGTCTCAAAGAAATATGCTTTTACACCACAGGAAAAATATGAGAAACTAAAGGAATCGAATCCTTTATTAGATAAGTTAAGAGCTACTTTTGATCTAGACGTATAATTATGTTAGGACTTAAATTACCCACAGACCCCAGATGGGCAGATATTGCAGGAAAGAATATTGAAGATATACTTGTAGATCATGCTTATTGTGAACAGAAAGCAGCTTCTACAGCTATCTCATTAATAGTAACGTATCCCGAATACTCTGAGTTGGTAACCGCAATGACCGCCCTGGCGAGAGAAGAAATGGGACATTTCAAAATGGTTCATGACCGCCTACTAAATATGGGTTTTAAAATGGGATGGGATCGCAAAGATGAATACGTAATTAAACTTAGAGAATTCTTCCCTAAAGGTGGCAGTAGGGCAACGCAATTAGTACATCGTTTGCTTATTGCCGGCTTAATTGAAGCAAGAAGTTGTGAACGTTTCAGATTACTTTCAGAAGAACTTGAAGACAAGGAACTGGCTAAATTTTACCGGGATCTAATGGTAAGTGAAGCTAATCACTACACTATGTTCCTGAAATTTGCCAGGAAATATGGTGATCGTGAGATCGTAGATAAGAAGTGGCAGGACCTTTTAGAATACGAAGCTGAGATCATGAAAGACCTCGGAAAAAACGAAAGTATCCACGGTTAGAATCAATTCTTCCTTTTTGAATCGTTGTAAAGAGATTTAATAATTCCATCGGCTAGCCCGATCTTAGGGACATAGATCCAGTTGGCTTTAGCCCATTTCATTGAATTCACATAGATCTTTGATGCCGGAATGATAACATCTGCCCGGTCATTTTTAAGATCCAGTTCAGTTATCCTTTCTTCATAGGTGTATGAATTCAGCTTTTCATCATAATCTTTCAGGTATTTCAGACTTAGGGGCTTACCATCCTTTTTTCCGCTGGTTTTAAATATGTTGTTAATATTTCCTCCGGAACCTATAAGGTCTATATCATCAAAACCTTTAGTGGTTTCCTTTACCCATTGCTGCATTTCCTCCCAGGTTCTATGCTCTACCAGATCTTCCATCATTCTAACAGTACCTACTTTAAAAGATCTCGAGGCAACAGTTTTACCATTGCTATACATAGTATATTCTGTACTTCCACCACCCACGTCTACATATAGATAGTTACAGTCATTCTGAATTAGAGCGTGAAGATCTGTAGCCGCAATGATGGCTGCTTCATGACTTCCACCAATTACTTCAATTTGAATCCCACTGTTCTCATATACTTTCTTAGCGATTTCAACTGCATTGGATGCTTCTCTCATTGCAGAGGTAGCATAGGCTTTATACTTTTCAACTCCATGCGATTTCATTAATAAACTAAAAGCATGCATGGTATCGATCACTCTCGCCCTGTTCTTTTCAGAAACTTTTTGCTTAAGGAAAACATCTGCACCAAGTCTAATGGGTACCCTCACCAGTGAGGTTTTTCTGAAATTTGTTTCCATCCCTTCCTTTTCGGTAATGGTAGATATTAAAAGTCTAACGGCATTTGAACCAATATCTATAGCGGCGTATGTTCTTTGCTTGATCATTATTCCTGGATATCTGTTTTTCTTAGGTAGTAATCATATAAGGCAAACTGCGACCTTACTTTTGGACCTTTTCTTTCACGATATGGATTTTCCATGCCACGGCAGTGATTCCTGGCTTTTACATTATCGTTCCAGCTGATATCAAATGTTTCAATTAGTTCCTGTTTAATATCCTTATCGTAAATAGGACAGGATATTTCAACTCTTTGGTCCAGGTTACGCGTCATGAAATCTGCCGAAGAAATATAAACTCTGGCATCTTCGTTATTCTCAAAAATAAAAACCCGCGGGTGCTCCAGGAACTTATCTACAATACTTATAGCTTCAATGTTTTCACTTAAACCTTGAACACCGGGAACAAGACAGCATATTCCTCTAACCAGTAATTGCACCTTAACTCCAGCCTTACTGGCGGTGTAAAGCTTTTCAATCACCCCATTATCTGAAAGGCTGTTCAATTTCAAACGAATTCCTGAAGGCTTGCCATTTTTAGCATTATCGATCTCATTCTGGATCAGATTATAAATAACATTCCTGGTATAATGAGGAGACACAATTAAATGTTTGTATTTATTCACCTTATAGTTCGTCTCGAAGAAATCGAATACCATATTCACTTCTTTGAGAATTTCAGGATCTGCAGTAAAAAGGGTATAATCTGTATAAACCCGGGAAGTACTTTCATTAAAGTTCCCCGTACTAATAAATCCATATCGTTTAAGCTTTCCTTCCTCTTCTCTTTCTATCACGCAGGTTTTACAATGAACTTTTAAACCGGGTACCCCAAAGATCAGGTTGACTCCTTCCTCCTGCATCTGCTCAGCATATCTAATGTTCGCTACCTCGTCAAACCTCGCTCTAAGTTCTATCTGAACGGTCACCTTTTTACCATTTTTCACGGCATTTATAAGGGAACTGGCGATATGAGATATTTTAGCTAGCCTATATATGGTGATCTTTATCGTTTTCACCTTTGGATCTAAAGCTGCCTCTCTTAGGAACTTTACCACATATGCGAAACTCTGGTAAGGTGTATATAGTAGATAATCCTTGTCTGCGATCCCTTTTAATACACTGGTTTGTAAGATCAAACCAGGAATTGGTAATGGTTCGCGCACCTCGTACTGAAGATCTGGTCCTCCCAGGCTAGGAAAATCCATGTAATCCCTACGATTATGATAACGTCCCCCGGGAATGATACTGTCTGTAGTATCTATTCCCATTTTATTCATTAAATAGGTAAGTGTATCACTATCTATATTTTTATCATACACAAATCTTACCGGATCACCTTTTATTCTATCTTTTACACTATCTGAGATCTTATCAATAAAACTTTTACTAAGATCACTGTCCAGATCCAATTCAGCATCCCGGGTAATCTTTATCATGTGCGCCGATAGACTTTCATACTTGAAAATGTTGAAAATGACATTAAGATTATATCTTATAAGGTCATCCAGAAGGATAACATATTGCTTTCCATTTTCTTCGGGAAGAACCACAAACCTTTCAATATTCCTGGGAATCTCTATAAGTACGTATCTTTTTTCATTCACCTTACGGCCAATAACCTTCGGCAGTCCTGGTACTGGTTCTTTATCTTCACTCATCACCATTTTCACGGCGAGATAAGCTGCACTATCCTTAAGAGAAGGCATTTCAGGAAGGTCATTTAAGATGATGGTTACCAAAGCCGGACTCACCTTACTAAGAAAAAAATTTTTAATGAATTCCTTTTGACTCTGTGTTACTTCATCCTCTGTAATAATATTGATATTATGGGATTTAAGCTCGGTTTGAATGTCGTCCAGAATCTTTAAACTTTCAGACTGCTGATCTATCACAATTTTAGTGATCTCTTCAAGTAATTTATTCGCCTTAATACCGCCAAGGACCTTCTTTCCAGCTTTGCCGGCCAGGTCAATTCGCTTTACTGTAGCATATCTAACTTTGAAGAATTCATCAAGGTTATTAGAAAAAATACCTAAAAACCTAAGGCGTTCAATTAATGGCACGGTCTCGTCTGCCGCTTCCTGTAAAACTCTGGCATTAAAAGATAGCCAGCTTAATTCTCTGTTTATATAACGTTTCTCGGCCATAGGCGATTATCGGAGATTTTTTGGCAATAAGGTTAGAATTGTTTTGCCTTTGCGAATATCTTTCCAGGAATCTACATCAAAATCGATAACGCACAATCCTGTGGTTGGAAGATTATCTATTTTTTTATCTCCCAGAGAATTTACTAGTATAGTCATGGCAGGATTATGACCAAATACGAATAACTGTTCTTTATCTCCCGAATAGGATTGAATGATGTTCAGCAATTCATTTTGATTGAAAGTATAGAGCTCTTCCTTTACTTCAAAATCCTGATCTGACACCTTTAGCCTTTCCTTAAAAAGGTTGGCAGTTTCATTTGCCCTAACTGCATAACTACTCCAGAAGTGCGCACCACCTTCATAAAAATGATCAAAAGTATCAAGAACTACTTTCGCATCATTATAAGCCCTTTTCTTTAATGGTCTCTTATGATCTGGCAGATCATTGTCCCAGGATGACTTTCCGTGTCTTACTAAAATTAATCTCTTCATATATTAAGGTGCTAGTCTTTCTATTTTCCAGTTTTTCTCATCTCTTGAAAACTGTATCCTATCGTGCAACCTGCTTTTGCGCCCCTGCCAGAATTCAAAAATTGAAGGCTTTACCAGGTAACCGCCCCAATGATCTGGCTTTGGGATCTTACTATCTGCAAATTCATCTTCAAGTGCAGCCAAACGATCCTCTAGAAAACTCCTGGAAGGAACAACTGAACTTTGATCTGAAGCTTTCGCGCCTAACTGACTACCTCGTGGCCTGGATTGAAAATATTCTTCAGACTCCTTTTGAGACAACTTCGATACTTCACCCTGAATAATAATTTGTTTTTCCAGGGATGGCCAGAAGAATGAAAGGCAGCATTTGGGATTTTCATTCAGGTCTTTTCCCTTCTGGGACTCGTAATTTGTAAAAAAAACAAAACCCTCAGGGCTATAACTTTTTAGAAGGACTACCCTTGACTTTGGGTACATGTCTTTACCGACAGTTGAAATACTCATGGCGTTAGCTTCCTCTACTGAATCTGAATCATCTGCAAGGTGAAACCAGGACTGGAATAATTCCATGGGATTATTGGGAAGGTCTGATTCCAATAATTCTCCTTTCTCATAAGATTTTCTGTAATCCTTAAGGTTTTTTTCCATTTTTGACGGATACTTTCATGCAATTTACAAGAATTATATACAAGGTTGAAATGTTTTTAGCGAATTCCAAAACCTATGGTAATACTTAATTATTTAATATTTTTGGGAGCATATTATAAGGGTTTTCACCTAAAGAATTCACCTCCAACAATTTGATTTAATTCAATAATTATTAGTTAAATATTTTCACCCGCTTTTCCTACTCTTATTTTTTGATTTGCGTCCATTTATACGGGTTTTCCCTATGCCAAAAATGGATATTCCTACAAAATTCCTACAAAATTGTAAGTAAATTAACATCCGTCTAGAGGTTGAGCTTGAAAATTTTATGTCTTTGAACGACTTTATTTTACGTTATATCTAATAATTGCAATATCCTATTAATTAGCCAAATGTATATTCTAATTTTACTTCCAGATTAACATCAAATAGAGTCACCCCCACGTTACTTCTATTGGTAATTCCTCAAGATTGCCAGGTGTTTTTTACCCTTTTTACCTTTACTGACTTCCCCAAATCAGAAATCGCTGACTTTCTCTGAAGGTCATATTTATTGAAATGATATTGCCCGAAAGGGATAAAAAATTGATATATCTAAACATACTGATATGATTTGGAAAACTACTAATCCTGAAAATCGTCATAATAAGTCGATCAACTTTCAAAATAGAGTTGGCTTTTTATTTGATACTAAATCCAGAAACATACAAACGCTTGTATGCTTTTTGGGACTATTCCTAATTTCTTTTAATTCACAGGCACAGGGTTCCTCTAGCGTGATAGATGGAGATCCATGTATTACTTTCGATAGCTGTCCTGCAGATCAAACAGTTTGTGCAGATGCTGTAGAAGATGGTGTTGCCGGAGCTTATGTAAGCTGGACAAGACCGCTTATCTCGCAAACCTGTGTTGGTGATGGAAGCACTGGAAATTTCCAGATGCTTTTTGAGTTGAACGAAACATTACTAGGTAGAGACTGCTGGGATTTTAACTACGTTCAACGTGTTGGTACAGATGGAGGTTATGTAAAATTATTTAGTAGTAATGATGCTGCCGGCACAAAAGAATCTACGATCACTACTCCTTATTTGATACTGGATGATAACGCTGAAACCTCTATTCAGGTTAATTATGATAGCGGCACCTATTTCGTTAGTCTTGTTCTTATAGATGAGAATGGGGATGAGATACCTAGTGGCGGACCTATTCAGGTAACTGCAGCTCAGGAAATCTATACCTTTAATACAAATAACCTGAATAACGAAACCGGAATTTACAGGTTGAAATATGTATTTAACTATACCGGTGGAAAACCTTCTAATGCTAATACTGGTGATACTGTGATCGCAGTAGACGGTATCCTGAATGAAAACGATAATTGCGCAGCAGGTATAGATTTTACAGTTACCGGTCCTGCTACAGGATTTTTTCCTGTTGGTTCTCATGATCTGCAATATGTTGCTACTTATACAGCACCAGACGGAACTATTAAAAGAAAGACTTGTAGCTTCAACATTACCGTTGGCGACACACCTGTTGCACCCTCACCTACCACCAACCCAATCGTTGAGTGTGCTGCTGCATCGATTCAGACCTTAGATGCTAATGATGCTTTCGCGGATTCTTCAGACCTTGTCTGGTATGACGCTGCAAATGGAGGAAATGTAATTACCTCTCCAACCCTTAATAGCGTTGGATCTGCCACTTATTATGCGGAAAGAGTTTCAGATACTTGTCCAAGCGACGGTAGAACAGCAATAACATTAACTTTAAATGCAACTCCGGAAAAACCAGTTGTTACTTCAACAACCAATACCACCTGTGGTCTTGATAATGGAAGTATAACTTTCGAGATTATACCAGGATTAACCT
>CBDTXN010000128.1:0-8454 GCA_965364455.1 uncultured Flavobacteriaceae bacterium | reverse complement strand
CCGGGAATAAGCTTACAACACAAGAAGTCCCTGCTCCCAGGATCATTTTTAAACTTCCTATTAAAGCTGATGCCCTCCCGGCTTTTTTTTCGAAAGGTTCTAAGGATAAGGCTGTCGTATTGGGATTTTGAAATCCGAGAAGAAATAATATTAAGAAAAGAAGCACTGCCGTGGTTATAAATCCAAATTCTAAAATTGAGTTCATTAAAAACAATGATGAAAGAATTACCAGAATTAAACTATTGAATAAAGTGATCTGAAGCGTTGTATATTTCCTAAGGAAAAGTCGGTTGATCTGACTCCCCAGTATGAGGCCGCCCGCATTTAAACCAAATAAAAGTCCGAACTCCTTTTGGGTAAGGTCATAATTTCCCATAAATAATTTTGGAGCATCTGATATGTATGCAAACATTGCACCGATCGCGAAACTTCCCGCAATCGCGAAACTCCAGAACTTAGAATGGGTAAGTATTCCATAATATTTAATAGCTACCTGTTTTGGTTTAAGATCTACCAGTCTATCTGGCACTATACTTTCAGGTAGAAATTTTGTAACGCTAATGATCATGAGGATTGAAAATATAGCCAAAAACAAAAAGATCATTTCCCATCCAAATGAATCTATTATGAAACTTCCTACCGTTGGGGCAATGATTGGTGCTCCACCCATAATAAGCATTAGTACTGAAATGGCTCCGGCAACCTCATGAACAGGGAAAATATCCCTAACGATAGCCTTCGCAGCAACCATTCCAGCCGCAGCACCTAAGGCTAGAAAGAACCGTGCTACAACGAGCCATTCTAAAGTAGGAGCCATCATACAGCTTATCGCTGAAATAAAATAGATACCAAGTCCTATTAGGAGAGGTTTTTTTCTTCCATATTTGTCCATAATAGGACCGTAGGCGAGTTGCCCCAGCGAAATCCCAATAAAATAACTGGTTAGGGTTAAGCCTATCTGACTTATGGAAGTGTTGAAATCTTTTGCTATGCTATCAAACCCCGGAAGATAGGCATCTATGGAAAACGGTCCCAGGGCAATGAGGGTACCTAAAACAAGCAATATGATATTTTCCTGTTTCTTATTTCTTTCTCCTGATTTCTGATGCATTTTGCAAATTTCTGTAAACCCCTAGTTTTGTTCTAATTTAAAAGCCTGTTTAACGAAAGATTAAACTATTTCGATTTAGTTTTTATCCTTCAGGTTCTATTCGCTAGATAATAATGTACGACCTTTACAGGCGACTAGATATTCGGCCTTAGTTTTGGATGCCGTAATTATGGTCTAACTCTTATCAAATTTTATATGTCTTTCAAAAAATTAAATCCTCTATTAAAAGAAGCTATTTCAGGATTGGGTTATGAGAATCCAAATTCATTTCAGAAAAAGGCTCTGCCAAGGATCAAAAGTGGTACTGATCTTTATCTTTTAGCACCTAAGGGAAGCGGAAAAACAACGGCAATGATCATTTCTGTGATCCAGAAATTGAATTCGGAAGCGTTCGAAGATTCTCCAAGAGCTCTTATCTACGTTAAGGATAAAGTGGCCGCTCTTGAATTAGAACAAAAGGGCAGAGAATATACTAATGAAATGGATCTAAGGATTTATTGTGCTTATGAAGAGCAAAATATTGATGATCAGAAGGACGATATTTATTACGGTGTCGATATTGTAATTGCAACTCCAAGAAGACTGGGTAAGCTATTTTCAATGACCGGAATTCATTTAGGGCAGCTACAGTTATTTATAATTGAGGATGCAGAATTTATAAATAGGGGCAATCATTTTAATGAGATCATTAGAATTCCACTAAGTATAAAAAAATGTCAATACCTGGTTTTTGCGGAGGAAATGTCCCCGAAAATGGAAAAACTTCAGGAATCATTTATGGAAAAAGCTCAAATCTTAAAGTTCAGGAAATAAAAAAGCCCTGCTTTTGCAGGGCTTTTTCTAAGTTATAGAATCTTAGTTAGCGTCAGTTGCTACTATTTCATTTAGTTTTTTACTTGGACGCATAGCTTTTTTAGTAAGTTCTTCGTCCGGCTCGTAATAACCTCCAATATCTACCGGAGATCCCTGAGCGTCTAACAGATCCTGTAAGATCCTGTCTTTATTATCTTCCATCATTTTAGCAACTCTTCCAAAATAGATATTCAGGTCGGTATTGCTCTTTTGCTCGGCAAGAGCTTCAGCCCAGTATAAAGCCAGATAGAAGTGACTACCACGGTTATCTAATTCATTAACTTTTCTGGATGGAGACCTTCCTTCATTAAGGAATCTTTCTGTAGCATCATCTAGAGTTTCAGAAAGAGTGATCGCCTTAGAATTGTCATATTTAGTTCCAAGATGTTCTAATGAAACTGCAAGAGCCAGGAATTCACCTAGAGAGTCCCATCTCAAGTGACCTTCCTTAACAAACTGCTGTACGTGTTTTGGAGCAGATCCACCAGCACCAGTTTCAAATAAACCACCACCATTCATAAGGGGAACGATAGAAAGCATTTTTGCACTTGTACCCAATTCTAAGATAGGGAAGAGGTCTGTAAGATAATCTCTTAGGACATTTCCTGTAACTGAAATTGTATCCTTACCAGCCTTAACTCTTTCCAAAGTATATTTAGTAGCTTCAGTAGGAGCCATGATTTTAATCTCCAGTCCTTCAGTATCATGATCTGGAAGATATTTATTTACCTTTTTGATCAATTCAGCATCGTGAGCTCTAGTCTTATCCAGCCAGAAAACAGCCGGCATACCGGTAGCTTTTGCCCGCGTGATGGCTAGCTTGATCCAATCCTGGATAGGTGCATCCTTAACCTGACACATTCTCCAGATATCTCCTTTTTCTACATTATGTTCCAGAATGGTTTCTCCTTTAGAGTTGATCACTTTTACAGTTCCATTTCCTGGAATTTCAAAAGTCTTGTCGTGTGAACCGTATTCTTCAGCCTTTTGAGCCATTAATCCAACATTAGGAACTGTTCCCATAGTAGTTGGATCAAAAGCACCATGTTCTTTACAGAAATCTATAGTTGCCTGGTAAAGACCGGCATAGCTGCTGTCTGGGATTACCGCTTTAGTATCCTGTGTTTTACCTTCCTTGTTCCACATCTGCCCCGAAGTTCTTATCATTGCTGGCATAGAAGCGTCAATAATAATATCACTAGGCACGTGCAGGTTGGTAATTCCTTCATCTGAATTTACCATAGCGATATCCGGACCTTCTTCAAGGTCTTTGGAAATAGCACTTTTAATTTCTTGTTTTTTATCTGCAGGTAGACTTTCAATCGCCTTCAAAACATCACCTAATCCACTGTTTGGGTCAGCGCCTGCTTCTTCAAGTTCTTTACCATATTTTTCAAATACATCTTCAAAGAAAACTTCTACAGCATGTCCAAAAATAATGGGATCTGAAACTTTCATCATGGTAGCCTTCATGTGAAGAGAGAAAAGGACATCTTTTTCCTTTGCATCTTTAACCTCTTTTCTAAGAAAATCAAGAAGTGCTTTCTTGCTCATTACAGAAGCATCCACAACTTCACCTTTAAGAACTTTAAGATTGTCCTTCAAAGTTGTCTTTTCACCAGAGTCTGAAGTAAATTCAATTTTTAAAGTATCCTCATTGGCTAGAGTTACAGACTTTTCATTAGATCTAAAATCCCCTTCACTCATTGTAGCAACGTGAGTTTTAGAATCTGAACTCCATTCTCCCATACTATGCGGATTCTTCTTGGCGAAATTCTTTACAGCCTTAGGGGCACGTCTGTCTGAGTTCCCTTCTCTAAGTACCGGATTAACCGCACTACCTTTTACTTTGTCGTATCTCGACTGAATCTCCTTCTCCTTATCGTTGGCAGGCTCATCCGGATAATCTGGAATAGCAAAGCCTTTAGACTGAAGTTCAGCAATTGCATTCTTTAATTGAGGAATGGAAGCACTAATGTTTGGTAATTTAATAATGTTAGCTTCAGGTTTTTTTGCAAGTTCACCTAACTCCGCAAGGTCGTCTGAAACTTTTTGATCGTCCTTAAGATAATCTGGAAATTGAGATAAGATCCTTCCGGCTAATGAAATATCACGGGTTTCAAGACTTACGCCTGCAGCTTTGGTGAAAGCTTCGATAATTGGCAGGAACGAATAAGTGGCCAGCATTGGAGCCTCATCTGTTTTTGTATAGATTATTTTTTCTTTCTGTGACATTTTTTATGTTTTTGGTTGCAATATATTCAAAGAAAACCCCGGAAAATACCAGGGTGTTATCTTACGCGCAATATACAGTATTTGCGGCTTTTATCCTAAGTATAAAGGGATTCTCACTTGTTAAGAAATCTTAAATAATGCAATAAAAAAGCCATTTCATCTTAAAGTATAAAATGAAATGGCTTCGTTTGAAACAGCAAATTATCACTTTGATGATAACAAGCCTTGTAAGCTTTATGGTGTTTGCTATTTCAAAACAATCCAATTCTAAAGTAATTAAAACTGGATCAATCAGGTTTTTATCTTTCAAACTAATTTTGACGATACAAAATATATAGATGTTATATAGAAGATAAAAACCAAACGTAAAGAACTTTCTTTACGGGAAAATCGCCCTCGATAAAAATTCTTTTGTCATTTTATTCAAGTCGAAAATTCATTATTAAATATAGTGATATTGCGTTTTCTATGGAAGGTATTTAACATTTTAATGAATTAAAAATCAATCGACTGAAGGCGTAAAAAAAGCCCCGATAACGGGGCTTTTCAAATAAGAATCAAGCAAAATTTATTCAGTAACAGCTCTTAATGCATTGATGCGTCCTTTTCCTAAATATAGGCTTTGACCATTACCATCAACTTTATCTGATGTATTTTCTAAATGCTTTTGTAAATCCTTAGGATTCATCTTACCATTCTTTGCGATAACAAGTGCAGCAACACCAGCAACATGAGGTGCAGCCATACTAGTACCAGAACTCCAGTAGAAAGTGTTATTATTTCCAGCGCTTAAGATTCCGTCAGCTCCATATGTTGGGGCATCGAAATCTCCACCTGGAGCAGCTACATCTATCAAAGATCTACCATAATTGGTATAACTTGATGGAATATCATAAGAACCATCATAATCTCCTGGGTAATATGCCTGAGGGGCGGTAGCTGAAACAGTGATCACATTATTTAAACCACCTGGTAATTTAATGTAAGAAGCCAATCCATCGAAATTAGCATAATCGTTACCTGCTGAAGCAATAACCGTTGTTCCTTTACTTACAGCATAGTTGACTGCTCTTTGTTGAGCCTGAATCAAAGCCTGGATGTTTACCGCGGGAATGTGGTATTCATTACCATCAGCATCAGTAAGAGTTCCGTTCTTTTGCAAAGTAGCACCTAAGCTCATGTTAACAACATCAGCCCCATTATCTCCTGCGTACATAAGTCCATTATTGATAGCGCTAAAAGCACCACTTCCAGTTACTTCGCTCAATACTTTTATAGCTACTAACTCAGCTCCAGGAGCAACACCTATGATGCCATAATCTGTATCTGCAGCTGCAATTGTTCCGGCAACATGAGTTCCATGATTAAATCCAATGTTATCCCCAACTATCCAGCTTTCACCCTCGATAAAAGAAACAGATAATTCAGTATTTACATTAGGAGCAAGGTCAATATGATCTGGATCTATACCAGAATCAAGAACATAAACGCTTGCACCTTCACCGGTAAATCCTAGGTCCCATGCTTCTGGTGCGTCGATAGCATCCATTCCCCATAGGTAATTTATATCATAAAAATATTCTCCATCACCAATGCTTTGCTCTTTTACATTTGCCGTTGGGATCCATTTTATTTCATAATCTGGAACAATTGTGAGGTCTTCAGATTCAGCCTTTTTAAGTAGACTTAGATCTTCTGCACTAATAACGGTAACCCCAATTTCAGGACGACTGTTAATAATTTTTACTCCTTTCACGCTCTTAAGGTAGCTTTCAGCAGCCTTTGTGGAACCAGAATTTTGATTGTTAATTACCAGGTAATTTTTGAAAGGAGGTTCTTTTAATTCGGAAGATACCTGACCTTCATTTTGAATTGGATTTTCTTCTTTTTCACAGGAGGTAAAAACAGCTCCCAATACGAAAACTGCTGCACACAGTTTCCAGAATTCAGTAATCGATTTTTTCATAAATGTTTGTTGTTAAATTTGAAGGCGGAAAATAAGTCTTTTTAGAAAGGTTAACATTAAGTTAAATGTTAAAATATAATGTCTCATCTTGATTAAGGTAGTTTTTATTAGTATTGAGTTAATATAAATGTTAAAAAGCAAGAAGGATAGCTTTACGTTCTCAATACAATTTAAAATTAAGGCATAAAAAAAGCCCCGATATCGGGGCTTTTAAAATATCTATTTAAAGAATTATGATTTTCTAATCGCTTCTTTAATACGAGCTTTTTTACCAGTAAGACCTCTAAAGTAGAAAATTCTTGCTCTTCTAACGCTACCTTTCTTATTGATCTCGATTTTCTGAATTGCAGGTAAGTTGATTGGGAAAATTCTTTCCACACCTACAGTACCACTCATTTTTCTAATTGTGAAAGTTTGAGAAGATCCAGTACCTCTTAACTGGATTACGACACCTCTAAAGAACTGAGTTCTTGTTTTCTGTCCCTCTTTAATTTCGTAATAAACAGTGATAGTGTCTCCTGCTGCAAATTCTGGTAGATCTTTTCTTTCTACGAATTCGTCCTGAACGTATTTTACTAACGATTCCATTTTTTCTTAGTTTAAAGTAAAATCCAAAACAACATTCACGGTTATCGCCAGAGGTTATTTTAGAATGAGTGCAAAATTAAGCAATTTATATTATTGTACAAGCCTGTTAGAGAAAAAATTACTCTTCTTCTAAAAGGTCTGGTCTTAGTCTTTTAGTCCTTTCGTAGGCCTCATGTTCTCTCCATGCTTCTATCTTGGGGAAATTTCCCGAGGTTAGTACAGCCGGTACTTCCCAACCTTTATATTCTGCAGGTCTTGTATATACCGGTGGAGCCAGTAAATTATCCTGAAAAGAATCGGTTAGGGCGGAAGTCTCATTTCCCAGGACACCGGGAATAAGCCTGATGATCGAATCACATAGTACCGCGGCTCCAAGCTCTCCACCAGAAAGTACATAGTCTCCAATCGAGATCTCCCTGGTAATAAACTTATCTCTTACTCTTTGATCAACACCTTTATAGTGTCCGCAAAGAATGATGATATTCTCGTGTAAAGAGAGGCGGTTGACCATCTTTTGCTGAAGTCTTTCTCCATCTGGTGTCATATATATGACCTCTTGATAATCTCTTTCTGACTTCAGTTTAGAAATACATTTGTCAATAGGTTCTATCATCATTACCATACCGGCTCCTCCTCCAAATTGGTAATCATCAACCTGTTTATAATTATCTGTAGTATAATCCCTGAGATTATGCAGATGTATTTCTACCAAACCCTTCTCAATAGCCCTTTGAAGTATTGAAGCTTCAAAAGGACTTTTCAGGATATCCGGTACAACAGTAATTATATCTATTCGCATTCTATTGGGATATTTTAGAGAGGTATAAGAATATTAGGTAGTGCCTCCGCTTGCCTTATTCTTTTCGTCCTGTAACATTCTACCCAGACGTTGTTCTTTTTCGAGTGCTTTTGTTCTATAAGCATCGAATTCTTTTTCAGTTTCATCGAGTTTCTGCTTGGCATCCTTAGTTGCTGCAATAGAACTTTTGAATCTAAAGAATATAATACGACGGAACACACACAGTGCTCCTACGATTCCCCACATCATTGCTTTATAACCACCTTTACTGAAAGGCATTCCAAGAAACATGAGAGCATCTTTCTCTTCAGAAACTTTCGTAAGGTTATCCTGAGTAGATTTCAGGTCGCTTTTCAATTTCTCGATCTGCTCGTTTTGCTGATTCAGCGTATTTTTATGTTGTATGATCTCCTCTTTAAGGTCAGAAATATAATTCCTGGTTGTATTTCTTAATTCGATCAGCTTGTCATAATCTACAACCTTATAACCCTGGTAGTTATTAGATTCCTGGATTAGCGCTGAAAATTCATCCTGAATAGGAGTTTGGGATGCAAGGCTGTCATTTTGGGCATTCATCTGAAATACACTAGCCATAACAAAAGCCGCTACAATGTAAATTTTGTTACTCATTTTTTGGGGATTGATTTTTGGGTTCATAAAAAACAAAGAGCGAAGGTTTAGGTTAGTATATTTCAGATATTCGGGGGAGAATTCGCTATTTGTGAATTTAATAAGTTTTATATCAGTTTTTTAAAAAATTTTAAGTGGTGCAAAAATAAAAAAACCCCGACAACGGCGGGGTCTTTTTTTTAAAAAAAATATGATTCTAATAAGAGGTATATCTTGTAGCCTTAGCGATGTATTTCGCAAGCCTTATTACCTGATGGCTATAGCCATATTCGT
>CBDTXN010000127.1:0-8706 GCA_965364455.1 uncultured Flavobacteriaceae bacterium | reverse complement strand
TCCTACGATATCTGAAGAGGATTACGAGTATGTCTTAAATCACAGTGAGGCAATTTACTGCTTTGTGTCAGATCAGGAAGTTCTTGATAAGGTAAACCGTATTAAAGGAACTACAAACCTTAAAGAGGTTTATAGCTTTGATGAAATTGCGGGTTGTAAAAACTGGACAGAAATCCTGAAAGACGGTGAAGACAAAGGAAATCAGGATGAAGTTGAGAAATTAAAGGCAGCGGTTAAACCAGACGACCTTGCTACCTTAATATATACATCGGGAACCACGGGAAGACCAAAAGGTGTGATGTTATCACATGATAACATTGTGAGCGATGTACTTGGTAGCGCTCCACGTGTACCTTTTGAACCTGGTACTTATGTCTCCTTGAGCTTTTTACCGGTGTGTCACATCTTTGAGCGAATGATTTTGTATTTATATCAGTATTATTCGGTGTCTATTTATTTTGCCGAATCTATAGATAAGATCAGTGACAACCTTAAGGAGGTGAAACCGCATGTAATTTCAGCAGTACCTCGTTTGCTGGAAAAAGTTTACGATAAGATCATTGCCAAGGGTACTGCACTGGATGGAATTAAGAAAAACCTTTTCTTCTGGGCTGTAGAATTAGGTCTGGAATACGAACCATATGGAGCTAATGGATGGTGGTATGAAACTAAATTAAAACTTGCCAGAAAATTAATTTTCTCTAAATGGAAAGAAGGGCTTGGAGGTAATATTGAACTTATAGTATCTGGTAGTGCTGCTTTACAACCAAGGCTGGCACGTGTATTCGCAGCTGCTGAAATTCCTGTAATGGAGGGTTATGGTTTAACTGAAACATCTCCGGTAATTGCAGTGAATGATCAACGTAACCATGGTTTTAGAATAGGAACCGTTGGAAAGGTGTTGGATAATGTAGAGGTTAAAATAGCTGATGATGGCGAGATCCTTGCCAAGGGGCCAAATATCATGAAAGGTTATTATAAGGATGAAGAGAAAACAAGAGAAGTTTTAAATGGAGATGGTTATTTCCATACCGGTGATATTGGTGAAATAGATAAAGACGGATTCCTTAAGATCACCGACAGGAAAAAGGAAATGTTCAAAACTTCAGGTGGTAAATATGTTGCTCCTCAGTTGATCGAGAATATTATGAAACAATCAAGATTTATTGAACAGATCATGGTAGTTGGAGATGGAGAGAAAATGCCTTCAGCGCTAATTCAGCCCAACTTTGAATTCGTTACAGACTGGGCAAGGCGAAAAAATATTGATCTTGGAGAAGGCACAGAAAAAGATATCGCCAACAATAAACTGGTAAAAGAACGCATACAGGAAGAGGTTGATTTCTATAATCAGAAGTTTGGTAAATGGGAAAGAGTAAAAACTTTTGAACTAACTCCAGATACCTGGTCTATTGACGATGGTCACCTTACTCCTACTATGAAGTTAAAAAGGCGAATTATTAGAGATCGATATAGCGATCTCTATGAAAAATTATATGGTAGATTTTAATCACCGTTAAGAATTTAATAAAAAAAACTCCTCCTAACCAGAGGAGTTTTTTCATTTTAAGAATATTAGAGTCTTAAATTCAGTAAATTGGTATTTTTAAGTCAATTTTATTATGCATGCATAATATTTTTTCCTAACTTTGGATTCATTCAAAAATCCAGATGAAAGAAAAAACAATAGATTATGTTTTGCGTGCTACCTGGATGGCAGTCTCAAAAATGTATAATGAGGAAGCCGGTAAGGCAGGAAGCACAATGGCTACAGGGTTTGCCTTGTTAAGCATCGATCCTGAAGAAGGTACCCCATCTACTTCACTTGGCCCGAAAATGGGCATGGAAGCAACCAGTCTTTCCAGAATACTTAAAACTATGGAGGAGAAAGGCCTCATCATCAGGAAAAAAAATCCTAATGATGGCCGCAGTGTTCTTATTCACCTAACCGATTTTGGTAAGGAAATGAGAGATTACTCAAAGAGAGTTGTATTAAGATTCGACGAAGCAGTTAAAGAAAATGTTTCAGACAAGGATCTTAAGACATTTATCGAGGTTGCAAATACCATTCTGGAGTTAATCAGTGAGAAGAAAATTTATACGAAAGAAATAAGTATCAGATAAAATATTAAAAACCAAGAAATGAAAAGAAGGATAAATAAAGTTGCAGTTATCGGATCCGGAATTATGGGTAGCGGTATCGCTTGCCATTTCGCCAATATCGGCGTGGAAGTGTTACTTCTGGACATCGTTCCCCGTGAGCTGAATGAAAAGGAAAAAAAGAAAGGTCTTAGCCTTGATGATAAAGTGGTTCGCAACAGGATTGTGAACGATTCACTTCAGGATTCTGTAAAATCTAAACCCTCTCCTATTTACCATAAGGACTTTGTAAACAGGATCGAAACTGGAAACCTGGAAGACGATATTTCAAAAGTTTCTGAAGCCGACTGGATCATTGAGGTTGTTGTAGAACGTCTTGATATTAAAAAACAGGTTTTCGAAAACCTTGAAAAACATAGAAAGCCGGGAACTTTGATCACTTCAAACACATCCGGTATTCCAATTAATTTTATGACCGAAGGTCGTAGTGATGACTTTAAAAAGCATTTCTGTGGAACACACTTCTTTAACCCACCAAGATATTTAAGGTTATTCGAGATCATTCCTGGAAAAGAAACTTCTAAAGATGTTCTTGATTTTCTTGAAATGTACGGAGAGAAATTCCTTGGAAAAAAGGCAGTTCTTGCAAAGGACACTCCCGCATTCATAGGGAACAGAATTGGTATTTTCTCAATTATGAGCCTTTTCCATATGGTTAAGGATATGGGAATGACCATCGAAGAAGTTGATAAACTTACCGGTCCGGTAATAGGTCGCCAGAAGTCCGCTACTTTCAGAACTGTAGACGTAGTTGGATTGGATACTCTGGTGCATGTTGCTAATGGTCTATACGAAAATGTTCCAGATGATGAGCAGCATGATCTGTTTGCCTTACCAGATTTCATCAATACCATGATGGAAAATAAATGGTTAGGTAGCAAAACCGGACAGGGATTCTATAAAAAGATTAAAAAAGAAGACGGTTCAAGCGAGATCAAATCTCTGGACCTTGATTCTTTAGAATATAGAGATAGAAAAAGTGCTTCTTTCGCGACACTGGAATTGACAAAAACCATCGATAATGTTGTTGATCGTTTTGAAGTTCTTGTAAACGGAAAAGATAAAGCCGGAGAGTTCTATAGAAAAACTTTCTCTTCCCTTTTTGCATATGTATCGAATCGAATTCCCGAAATCTCAGACGAACTTTATAAGATAGATGATGCCATGAAAGCCGGATTCGGTTGGGAACACGGTCCATTCCAGATCTGGGATGCGATTGGGGTCCAGAAAGGTATCGATATGATGAAAGAGCAGGGTTACGAGCCTGCCGCCTGGGTAAATGAAATGCTGGAAAGCGGAAGCGACAGTTTCTACACCGTGAAAGAGGGGAATACCTATTACTATAATATAGATGATAAGAAGCAAGCCAAGGTTCCTGGTCAGGATGCGTTTATCATTCTTGACAATATCAGGGAATCTAAAGAGGTCTTCAAAAACAGCGGCGTTGTTGTCGAAGATCTTGGAGATGGAATCCTGAATGTAGAATTCAGAAGTAAAATGAATTCTATTGGTGGTGATGTTCTTGATGGAGTTAATAAAGCCATTGATATGGCTGAAAAGGAATACCAGGGACTTGTTATTGCCAATGATGGTAAGAACTTCTCTGTTGGTGCCAATATCGGGATGATCTTTATGATGGCTGTAGAGCAAGAATATGAAGAGCTGAACATGGCGATCAAATATTTCCAGGATACCATGATGAGAATGCGCTACTCCTCTATCCCAACGGTAGCTGCTCCTCATGCCATGACCCTTGGTGGTGGATGCGAGATGTCACTTCACGCAGATAAAGTTGTTGCCGCAGCAGAAACTTACATCGGATTAGTAGAATTTGGTGTTGGTGTGATCCCAGGTGGTGGTGGGACCAAAGAAATGACCGTTAGAGCTGCAGATACTTTTCAGAAAGATGATGTAGAGCTAAACCGACTAAGAGAACACTTCCTTACTATTGGTATGGCAAAGGTTTCAACTTCGGCTTATGAAGCATACGACCTGAACATTCTACAGAAAGGAAAAGATATAGTGGTAGTAAATCCAGACAGACAATTAGCGATCGCTAAGAAACATGCATTGCTAATGGCTGAAAATGGATATACAAAACCAATTGAACGTACAGATATTAAAGTTCTTGGTAAACAGGCATTGGGTGCTTTCCTGGTAGGAACAGACCAGATGGCTGCAGGAAAATATATCAGCGAACATGATAAGAAGATCGCGAACAAACTGGCTTATGTAATGGCCGGTGGTGATCTTTCAGAGAATCAGTTGGTAAGTGAACAGTATTTATTAGATCTGGAACGAGAGGCCTTCCTATCGCTTACAGGAGAAAGAAAAACCCTGGAGCGTTTGCAGCACATGCTGAAAAAAGGAAAACCGCTTAGAAACTAATCGTATAGTGTAAATCGTCGATTGTATAATGAACTATTTCAAGGAATTAAAGGTTTGGCAAAAAGCTACTGACATGGTTTCAGCTATTTACTTGCAAAGCCAAGGGTTTCCAAAGGATGAAATCTACGGATTAACTTCTCAAATCAGAAGATCTGCAATCTCAATTCCTTCAAATATTGCGGAAGGATGTGGCAGAAAATCTGAGAAAGATTTTCATAATTTTCTTGGAATAGCTTTAGGATCGGCTTTTGAATTAGAGACACAGTTAATTCTGGCAATGAATCTTAACTTTCTTTCGAAACAGGATTTTTCTCCTATAGAAAGCGAAATTCAGCATATTCAGAATATGATCATTAAGCTACAATCAACATTAAAACAGTAAACATTATACTTTATACAAAATTCAAAATACAATGAAAAGAACAGCATATATAGTAAAAGCATACAGAACCGCAGTAGGAAAGGCTCCTCGAGGAGTATTTCGCTTCAAAAGACCTGATGAACTGGCTGCGGAAACCATCCAGTACATGATGGATAAATTACCAGACTTCGATAAAACGCGTATCGACGATGTGATGGTTGGAAACGCGATGCCGGAAGCAGAACAGGGACTTAACGTCGGTAGATTGATCTCTTTAATGGGATTAAAGATAGAGGACGTTCCAGGTATGACCGTGAACAGATACTGCGCTTCAGGACTGGAAACTATCTCTATCGCCACTGCAAAGATCCAAAGCGGTATGGCAGACTGTGTGATCGCAGGTGGAGCAGAAAGTATGAGTTATATCCCAATGGGAGGTTATAAACCTGTACCAGATTATAAACTGGCTAAAGAGGGCCATGAAGATTATTACTGGGGAATGGGATTAACTGCGGAAGCGGTAGCTAACAAATACAAGGTTTCCCGTGAAGACCAGGATGAGTTTGCATACAACTCTCATCAAAAAGCTATCAAAGCTCAGGCTGAAGATCGTTTTCAGGATCAGATCGTACCAATTACCATAGATGAAACTTACGTGGATGATAATGGTAAGAAACAAACTAGATCATATACAGTAAATAAAGACGAAGGTCCAAGAAAAGATACTTCAATTGAAGTGCTTAATAAGTTACGTCCAGTATTCGCTGAAGGCGGAAGTGTTACTGCCGGTAACTCATCTCAAATGAGTGATGGTGCAGCTTTCGTAATGGTGATGAGTGAAGATATGGTAAAAGAATTAAATCTTGAACCTATAGCGAGAATGGTAAGTTACTCAGCAGTTGGTGTAGAACCAAGAATTATGGGTATTGGACCTGTTCATGCAATACCAAAGGCATTAAAGCAGGCAGGACTTAAGAAGGAAGATATGGAGCTAATCGAATTAAATGAAGCTTTTGCTTCTCAGTCATTAGCCGTAATCAGAGAATTAGGTCTTGACAAAGATAAAGTTAATCCTAATGGTGGCGCGATCTCAATGGGACACCCTCTTGGATGTACCGGAGCTAAGCTTTCTGTTCAGGTCTTTGATGAAATGCGTAAGCGTGAATTGAAGAACAAGCACTGTATGGTAACTATGTGTGTAGGTACAGGACAGGGAGCAGCCGGAGTATTTGAATTTTTAAATTAATAACATTAAGTGAGGCTTTGGTCTCATATAAACTACTATAGAAAAAATGAGTACAGAAACAACTAAAAAAGATCTTTTAAGAGGTGGTCAGTTCTTGGTTAAAGAGACTAAGAGCGAAGATGTTTTTACACCAGAAGATTTTAATGAGGAACAAGTGATGATGCGTGATTCCGTTAAGGAATTTGTTGAGCGCGAAATTTGGCCTCATAAAGAAGAATTTGAGAAGAAGAATTATGCTTTAACCGAGGAGGTTATGCGTAAAGCCGGGGAACTTGGTTTCCTGGGTGTTGCAGTTCCAGAAGAGTATGATGGTCTTGGAATGGGATTCGTTTCCACCATGTTGGTTTGTGATTACATTTCTGGAGCTACAGGTTCTGTAGCTACTGCCTTTGGTGCCCATACAGGAATCGGTACTATGCCAATTACTCTATACGGAACTGAAGAACAAAAGAAAAAATATGTTCCAAAACTAGCGACTGGTGAATGGTTTGGAGCTTATTGCTTAACTGAACCGGGAGCAGGATCTGATGCGAATTCAGGAAAAACAAAAGCTGTTCTTTCTGATGACGGAAAACATTACAGCATTAGCGGACAGAAAATGTGGATCTCCAATGCAGGTTTTGCAGACGTTTTCATCGTATTCGCAAGAATCGAGGATGACAAGAACATCACCGGATTTATCGTTGAGAACGATAAAGAGAATGGAATCAGCTTTGGTGAAGAAGAAAAGAAATTAGGAATCCACTCCTCTTCTACCCGTCAGGTATTTTTCAACGAAACTAAAGTACCGGTTGAGAATATGCTTTCTGACAGAGGTAATGGATTTAAGATCGCCATGAATGCTCTGAACATTGGACGTATCAAGTTAGCAGCAGCTTCGCTTGACGCCCAAAGAAGAGTTACAGATCTTTCTGTAAAATACGCGAACGACAGAGTTCAGTTTGATACTCCAATTGCAAAATTTGGAGCGATCAAATCTAAATTAGCTGAGATGGCTACTTCTGCCTATGTTGGTGAAGCAGCTTCTTATCGTGCAGCAAAGAACATTGAAGACAGAATTAATATTCGCCTTGAGGATGGAAATTCTCATTCAGAAGCTGAACTAAAAGGAGTTGAAGAGTACGCTATCGAATGTTCTATCCTTAAAGTTGCATGTTCTGAAGACGTTCAGAATTGTAGCGATGAAGGTATCCAGGTTTATGGAGGTATGGGATTCTCTGCAGATACACCAATGGAATCTGCATGGAGAGATGCTCGTATTGCCCGTATTTATGAAGGAACCAACGAGATCAACAGAATGTTAGCAGTAGGTATGCTTGTTAAAAAAGCAATGAAAGGCCATGTTGATCTACTTGGACCAGCAACTAAAGTAGCAGATGAACTTACAGGAATTCCTTCAATGGAAAAGCCAGATTACTCTGAGCTTTTTGCTGAGGAAAAGGAAATGATTGCAAAGCTTAAAAAAGTATTTTTAATGGTAGCCGGTAGTGCAGTTCAAAAATTTGGACCTCAACTGGAAGAACACCAGCAACTATTATTAGCTGCAGCAGATATTCTTATAGAGATCTATATGGCAGAATCTGGAATTCTAAGAGCTGAGAAAAATGCAAAACGTTTTGGAGAAGATGCTCAGAAAGAACAGATCGCTATGGCTAAATTGTACTTATACCATGCTGTAGATACTGTAAATACTAAAGCTAAAGAAGGTATTGGATCTTTTGCCGAGGGTGATGAACAGAGAATGATGTTTATGGGACTTAAGAGGTTCACTAAGTATTCAAATCAGCCTAATGTAGTTGCATTAAGAAATACAATTGCAGAAAAACTGACTTCAGAAAACAAATATTGTTTCTAACGAAACATTCTTTTAAACTGGAAGAAAGCCACTCAAGTCATTGAGTGGCTTTTTTAGTTTTAACATTATTCATCGAAAAGTGTTATAAAAAATTATATATCAAGTTAATTAAACTTAATTTTTTAAATATATTGCTGCAAAATCAAACAAAACCAAACTATTATGAAAAAAGTTTATTTAGGGATGGCCGCTCTGGCTTTCCTATTTGCTTCTTGTGAGCAAGATTCCCAAGAAAACATTGCGGTACAGCAGGAAGCTCAGGTAGACATGAGTGACTTCTATCTTTACACTGACTCATCTGATGAGAAAAGATCAGAAAATGCGCCTGAAAAATGTTATTCCATGAAAAACCTTAACCGTCTTCTGAATGAGAACAAAGGTCTTCATGACAAAATGTATAAAATTGAAAAGAATACCCGGTCCATCCTTGCCAAATCTAGTAATGGTAAAGGTGGTAAACCAGGAAATGGCGGTGGAGGAACTGAACCACCAGTTACTGATAATCTAGGGATCGTAAATATCCCGGTAGTTGTACATGTTGTATATAGCAACTCCCAGCAAAATATCTCAGATCAGCAGATCAACTCTCAGATCGCTGTTTTGAAGGACGATTTGAGAGCGGCAAACAACGACGCTGCAAAGGCGCCTTCAGAATTTGCAGGACTTGTGGCAGATTCTGAAATTTCTTTTACCCTG
>CBDTXN010000126.1:0-8793 GCA_965364455.1 uncultured Flavobacteriaceae bacterium | reverse complement strand
ATCGGCGGAATTATATTAAAACCTGATTGAAAAGCTAAAAAATCAGCTGAATTTAAACCAAAAACTCTAAGAAATGCATAAACGGGATCCATCATATACAAACCTCCAAAATAACTTAGATAACTCCCAGCAATTGCTAGTATTAGACCAAAAATTGGATTAAATCGGTGTTTTTTAATGTTTAATAAGCTAAGAATTACCCCAAAAATTAGTGGATAATAAATTAACGGCAACTGCATCAAAAATACAATTGCAAAACAAATTGAGGTGAAAAATAGTTTTATAAAAATCACTTAATATAACAGTTAAAGACCTGATATTTATTGAAAGACTAGTTGAAAAGTGCATTAAAATAACAAATTACCAAATAACACTTAACCCTAAAAAACAATAAAGCCTTTTTCCAACTCAATGGAAAAAAGCTTTTCGTTCAAAAAAATAAAGATTTACTCTTTTTTGTCAAGCTATTCGAGATATCTGTTCTCAAAGTTTCTTTTCTCACCAATTTCAAAGACTTCATTCCAACAAAGAACCAATTGAAAGCCAATACTAATAATTAAAGGCCATAAAATAAATGGAAGAAAGAATTTTCCTGTCCGAAGTTCAAAATTTAAATCATCTTTGAAAAGGTTTATAATTGTTAAAAGTAAAATTATAGAAATCATCAAAACTATAAAGAACTTTATATCCCTCTTAACTACATATAAATATGAGAAAATTATATAGAACACCAGAGGAGCTATTACATAGGGAGAAATTTGCAAACCTAAACTTGCTTGTAAATCATTCCCGAGAAATGAAAATATCGCTCCTACCAGACCAATTGATAAATACCCAATGAAGAAAGAAACATAAGAGCCTATAACTGACAATAAAATTCCGATTATTAAATGATACTTATTGGATTTAAAGTTCACAAACCCCATTATTATTCCCAATATTAGAGGATAATATTCTACAGAAATGGAGGTCAATAATATTAATAAAGAACAAAAAATACCTGGAAGAAAAACCTTAAAGTAAACCATAATTATTCTTTTACAACACTGAGAATTTCGTCTATTGATTCATTACTTTCCAAAGCATTTTTTAAATCATTTTTGTCTAATCTTACAGCCAATTTAGATACTATTCTTCATTCTCCACCTTTATCAATTATCCACTGATTTATTTCATCCAAAAAATTTAACCAAGTTGCCTCTCCTATACTATAATAAGTTTCCTCCACACAATCCTTTTGACGGAATAGTTTTAAATAATCTGCTATCCTTGGAATATCAACTGCCCTGATATAAAGCTCTAAATTTCCTGAAGTATCTGTTACTTACCCCATTGGCGATTCCCTGAGAAAGGCTTTGAATTAAAAAAACCATTTTACGGCTATTTTTCTAAATTTAACTATGCCTTATTTTATGTAATTATACGATTTATAGAAGGAAAGCAAGAAATAAGTGGGTCCCTTTTTATTTGCAGAGAGGTCCCTTAAAAGGTCCCTTTATTTGCGAAAAAACTTGACACCTTGGAGAAAAGAAGAATATAACGTGAAGAGTATATAAAACAAAAAAGCCTTCTTCCATCGAATGGAAAAAAGCTTTTCATTGGTTAACCAAAATCCACACAACAAGGATTATAACTTGGCTAACTACACATCCCAGTCTCCTGGGATAAACAACACAACTAATCATTAGTGCCAAAAAAAGCCCCCCGTGTAGAGGAGCTTCTTTGCAACTTTGCGGTCTGGACGAGACTCGAACTCGCGACCCCCTGCGTGACAGGCAGGTATTCTAACCAACTGAACTACCAGACCGTTGCGTTATTGCGAGGGCAAATATACGCCCCTTTTTAGATTCACCAAACCTTTTTTTAAAATATTTCAAACTAATTTTCAAGCCTCTATCCAAACTTTTGTTTTTCAAGTAAATAAGCCGTCATAATATTGTCGAAATTTTTATTGATGTCTGCCTCCACATACTTAATTCGATACTTCGCGCATTGCATTTTTAGATCTGCCAGGTATTTCTCTACCGCTTTCTTATAATTTTCCCTGATATTATCTGAATAGAGATCTACCTCATCACCCGTTTCTACATCTGTAAATCTTCGTGGAGTATTCTCAAAACTAAATTCAAGCTCCCTTTTCTCATCTATCACATGAAACAGGATCACCTCATGCCGGTTATATTTCAGATGCCTTAAAGCCTCAAACAATTTATCTTCATCAGCATCAGCCTGAAACATATCTGTAAAGAGAAATATAAGAGACCTTCGCTTAAGTTTCTCAGCTATTTGATGCAAATAAGTATAAGTATCTGTATTCTTTCTTTTAGCAGAATGGCTTAATAATTCATTAAGCTTATTCAACAACATATGATGATGACGCTCACTTGACTTTTCCGGCGCGTAGAACTCGAATTCGTCACTATAGATACTTACACCTACTGCGTCTCTTTGGCGCTTTAAGATCTCCATTAAACAGGCCGCCGCTAAAACAGAAAATCCAATCTTATTTAAAGAAGTCAAACCCTGATCTTTTATAGCCGGGTAATGCATCGATGCCGAATTATCCAGAATAAGATGACACCTTAAGTTTGTTTCCTCTTCATAGCGCCTGGTATAAAGTTTATCGGTCTTAGCAAATAGCTTCCAGTCTATATGCCGGGTGCTTTCACCATTATTATAGATCTTATGCTCCGCAAATTCTGCCGAAAAACCATGAAACGGACTCTTATGAATTCCAGAAATATAACCTTCCACCACCTGTTTTGCCAGTAGGTCGAGGTTTAAAAATCCGCCGGTTTCGTGAAGTTCTTTTTCAATATTCATAGAATGCATTAAAATACCTCAACTTTATGAATAAAAAAAGCCCCGCGAATTGCGAGGCAGATTAATTATCGAATTGAGTTCATTTACTAGATCAATTTTCTATCATCCCTTTTTCGAAGAATAGGTTCTATAATTCCCGAAATTCAGGATGGACGATTTTTTCAATCGTTCGTCCGCGGGAATTTTAGAACGGTTTTTGGCTTTCGCCAAAAAATTCCTTGAAAAAGGCGTCCTTTTCTTTGCTTCGTTTCTTTTGGACGAGCAAAAGAAATGAAGACCAGAGTACCTAGACCCTGGCGACTCAAAATTAAAATGCGATATTATTTTAAATGAAATATTATCCTACCCCAAACTTATTGAATTAATAAAATAAAAAAAGCCCCGCGAATTGCGAGGCTATTTATTTTTATAAGATCAGTTATTACAACAACTGGTCAATTGCATCTGCATAAGTTTGTTTTGGAGCTACTCCAACCTGACGTCCTACAACTTCTCCGTTTTGAAAAACAAGAACAGTAGGGATATTTCTTACACCGTACTTAGCAGCAAATTCCTGGTTTGCATCAACGTCTAGTTTTCCAACAACGGCTTTCCCGTCATATTCAGTACTAATTTCGTCGATGATTGGTCCAACCATTCTACATGGTCCGCACCATGCAGCCCAAAAATCTACCATTACAGGCTTATCACTTTTAAGCACCTGTTCTTCAAAATTCGCGTCAGTTATTTCAACAGCCATAATATGTTATTTTTTATTTGTTTTTAATTTGATTCGTAAAAGTAGTCAATAAAATAAATAATCCTTACAACACCAATATTACATTTGACTATGAGCATATTGGTTAGTTTTATCTGGAGGCCTTACGTTCCGCTTTCGCTTCACGCAACCGCGCTTTCGGCGCTACACGGTAGCTTGCCTCAATCCCTGGCCCGGTTCTTTTATAAAAACCCGTCATCCTGAACTAGTTTCAGCTTCTCAATAAAAGATCCTGAACCAAGTTCAGGATGACTTTTAAATGAATACTAATTCAACTTATACATAAACTGTTCCTTCTCCAAGGCCTCAATCAATTCCTGCGATATTTTGATCTTATGCTTCCTGCTAGGCATTCTTAGTTTTACCTGTTCTTCCATTTCATAGACCACAAAGTTCAAATGACAATCGCCCTTATGAGACATAAAAGTGTCTTTCAGCCAGTCTATCTTTTCGTTCTTAAGATCATTGATATTTAACTGGATAGTCAACTTTTTGGCATTCTTATCCATTACATCATGTAAGAGGTTCATTTCCCTGAATTGTATCCTGGGCTCTCCTTTCTTCCCGGTGTCCTTATTGGTCCATCCTTCTTTTACGAAGATCTTCATATGTATAAAGTTGTTCGGAACAAAGAAATGCTTCATCCTTAAATACTCTTCTCCAAAGATCTTGAACTCGTAAGATTCGTCATAGTCTTCCACCGTGAATATAGCCCAGCCTTTACCGTTCTTGGAAACCCTGTGCTGAACGTCAACTACCACACAACCCATTGTAAGGTCACGATTCACTATAGCTTCGAGATCCCTGCAATCTGATAATTTTCCGTTACAGAAATAATTCATTTCAATTTTGAAATCATCCAGTGGGTGACCAGAAATATAGATTCCCACCACCTCTTTTTCACGGCGTAATTTTTCCATGGTTCCCCATTCTTCACAAGGAGGAACTTCCGGTTCAGGGATCTGCACATCACTGGCTTCGCCAAACAGGCTTACCTGAGAAGAATTCTGACTCTCCTGGAATTTCTGTGCGTATTTCACTACTTTTTCAAGGAAGCTCATTCCGTTCCCATCGTCGTGAAAATATTGCGCTCTGTGGGTATTTCCAAAGCCATCAAAACCTCCTGCCAAAGCAAGGTTTTCAAAAGCCTTTTTATTGGCAGCTCTTAAGTCTATTCTTTTGGCCATATCAAAAATAGATCGATAAGGCCCTTCTTTTGATTTTCTATTTTCAACAATGGTCTTTACAGCTCCGGAACCAACTCCCTTTATCGCTCCCATTCCGAATCGAACAGCATTGTCTTTATTTACCGAGAACTTATAATAAGATTCATTTACGTCTGGTCCAAGAACGTTAAGCTTCATTCGTTTACATTCCTCCATAAAGAAAGTAACCTGCTTAATGTCGTTCATATTATTAGAAAGCACCGCTGCCATATATTCTGCAGGATAATGTGCTTTCAAATACGCCGTCTGGTAGGCGATCCAGGCATAACAAGTGGAGTGAGACTTGTTAAAGGCGTAAGATGCGAATGCCTCCCAGTCTTTCCAGATCTTCTCCAGAACTTCAGTAGGATGTCCTTTTTCTTCTCCACCACCAATAAATTTAGGCTTTAATTCTGCAAGCAAAGCGGCGATCTTCTTACCCATGGCCTTACGAAGCATATCGGCTTCACCCTTGGTAAAACCGGCGAGTTTTTGTGACAGTAGCATCACCTGCTCCTGGTATACCGTAATTCCGTAGGTTTCTTCCAGGTACTCTTCCATTTCCGGAAGATCATAAGCGATCTCTTCGTCGCCGTGTTTACGGGCAATAAAACTTGGAATATACTCCATTGGCCCCGGGCGGTATAAGGCGTTCATGGCAATAAGGTCATCAAAAACCGTTGGTTTAAGTGACTGCATGTGTTTCTGCATCCCGGGAGATTCATACTGGAACACCCCAACTGTCTCCCCCCTCTGGAACAACTTATAAGTTTCCTCATCATCGAGCGGGAAATTATCAGGATCCAGGTCTATATCATGTCTTCCCTTTACGATCTTAACCGTATCCTTAATTAAGGTCAAAGTTTTAAGGCCCAGGAAATCCATTTTTAGTAGCCCTGCACTTTCAACGACGGAGTTATCGAACTGGGTCACATAAAGATCTGAGTCTTTAGCTACAGATACCGGTACATAATTGGTAATATCACCTGGGGTAATGATCACCCCACAAGCGTGAATACCTGTATTTCTAACTGAACCCTCTAGAATTCGAGCCTGGTTCAAAGTTTGCGCCTCCAGGTCGTCTCCTTCAGATATATTAAAGAGTTCGTTTATTTTTTCAATTTCTTCACTACGGAATTTAGACTTGATCGTCTTGTCATCCATAGCAAAAAGCTTCCCTAGTTTTGTATTAGGAATAAGCTTTGCGATCCTGTCTGAATCCATTAAAGGCAGATCCAGTACTCGCGCGGTATCACGAATGGAAGATTTTGCAGCCATAGTACCATAGGTGATGATCTGCGCCACCTGGTTCGCTCCATACTTTTCTATCACATAATCCATTACCCGGCTTCGACCTTCATCATCAAAGTCAATATCAATATCGGGCATACTTACACGATCCGGATTCAGGAATCTCTCAAAAAGTAAGTCATATTTGATTGGATCAATATTGGTGATCCAAAGACAGTAGGCTACCACAGATCCAGCAGCCGATCCACGTCCCGGTCCTACCGAAACACCCATCTCCCTGGCCGCCCGAATAAAGTCTTCCACAATAAGGAAGTAACCGGGATACCCGGTGTTTTCAATAACCGATAATTCAAAATTTAATCGGTCTTCAATTTCAGGAGTTATCTCTGGATAACGCTTTTTAGCTCCTTCAAAAGTGATATGTTTTAAAAAGGCATTTTCTCCTCTTTTACCACCGTCTAGCTTATCTTCTTCACTTATGAATTCATCAGGGATCTCAAAAGCAGGAAGCAATACATCTCTCGCCAATTCAAAAGGCTCAATTTTATCTACTACCTCCTGGATATTACTAATCGCATCCGGAAGATCCTTGAAGAGCTTCTTCATTTCACTACCAGACTTGAAATAATACTCTGTATTAGGTAGCCCGTAACGGTAGCCTCGTCCCCGACCAATTGGAGTCGCCTGTTTCTCCCCATCCTTTACACAAAGTAAAATATCATGGGCATTGGCATCTTCCTGTTTCCAATAATAGGTATTATTAGTTGCTATTAATTTCACATCATGCTTCCTGGAAAATTCAACCAGAACAGGATTCACCCTGTTTTCATCTTCCTGATCATGACGCATAAGTTCTATATACAGATCATCCCCAAATTCTTCTTTCCACCAAAGCAAAGCTTCTTCAGCCTGCTTTTCACCAACATTCAGAATTTTACTTGGAACCTCACCATATAAGTTACCAGTGAGGACGATCACGTCCTCTTTATATTGTTTTATAACTTCCTTATCTATACGTGGTAAATAATAGAACCCATCTGTATAGGCCTTGGAAGACATTTTCGCCAGATTGTGATATCCATTCTTATTCTTGGCCAGCATCACTATCTGGTACCCATTATCTTTTCGGCTTTTGTCTAAATGATTTTCACAAACAAAGAATTCGCAGCCAACAATGGCCTTTAAAGGCTTCTTAAGATCTTCGCCATTTTCCTCGGCATTGGCGTTATGTTCTTTTACACTCTTATTATAAGTACCTACTTCTTTTACAAAATGGAAAGCACCCATCATATTTGCATGATCGGTAAGTGCCACAGCACTCATATCTTCCTCAGCAGCAGCGGCAACAAGGTCTGGAATACTTATAGTCGATTGTAATACTGAAAACTGTGAATGGTTATGCAGGTGTGCAAAAGGAACTTCATCCAGCTTTTCCAGATTCTCCTGGATCTCTTCATTCGAAATATCATCTGAAGGCTGTTGCTTTTCGAGCCTTTTCCTGATCTTATCTGAAGCTTTCTTAAGATTGATATGCTTCAGCCCTATAAGCTCTATGCGGTGAGGGTTTTCTTCGGAAAAGTTCTCAAAATAGTTGGCAGGAACATCAAGTTCTTCTACCGTATAAACCCTTTTTCGTATTAATTCAAGGAAACAACGTGTTGTTGCTTCAACATCGGCAGTTGCGTTATGCGCTTCAGCAAAAGCCTCTTCAAATAAAAATTCATGTAGCTCGGTAAGTGTAGGCAATTTGAATTTTCCTCCACGACCTCCGGGAATTTTACAGAGTTCAGCTGTTTTTTCCGTACAGGTATCCAGAACGGGCATTTCCTGAAGTGTATTATCAAAATCTCTCCTGATAAATTCAGCCCCCATTATATTCAGATCGAAACCAACATTCTGGCCAACCACAAATTTTGATTTTTTCAGGGCTGTATTGAACTTTTCCAATACCTCATCTAAAGGAATCCCCTGCTCCCTGGCAAGATCTGTAGATATACCATGAATACGTTCAGAATCATAAGGAATATCGAAACCTTCAGGCTGCACCAGATAATCCTGATTTTCTATCAGGTTTCCCATCTCATCATGAACCTGCCAGGCGATCTGTATACATCGCGGCCAGTTGTCTGAATCGGTTAATGGTGCGTCCCAGCGCTTGGGAAGTCCGGTGGTTTCAGTATCAAAAATGAGGTACATTCCTTAGTATTTTATGCCTTTATGAAGAAAATATCGTGGTTTGCAAAATTAAACCATCCGGGCTAAAATAAGGAACTTTATCCCTGAAATAAAACTTTGTTTTCAGGAATTATTAACGACAAAAAAGCCTCACAAAATTCTGAAGATTCAGATAATTTGTGAGGCCTGATACGAACACTAAAAACTACTACTACTTCAATCAAACATTGCTCGCATCTTTGGGTTTACAATCCTTCGATATCGTGTCATTGGGGTGATTTTCCCGAAAGATCTTTATAGTAGTAAACTATGCCTGGTTTTCCAGAGCTTTTACTTCATTTAATGACGCTATGATCGCGTTTTTCTGTTTTAATAATATATTACCGGTGGAAGCTGGCAGTTCTTTATTATCAAGGATATTTTCATTATATGCAGTTGCCCAGGCAGGAAGGCTCCTGCAGTCATATCCGTCTGACAGAGGCATCCAGGTATCACCCATATTCTTACTGCCTTCCACGATTACATAATCCCAGAAATCTTCATCACCGTATTCAGTTCCTGATAAGCCGGGTTCAACAAGTA